>NZ_LNUO01000006.1:0-9019 GCF_001462175.1 Psychrobacter sp. ENNN9_III | reverse complement strand
TTTTTTTAAAAAAACGACTTTTTGTGCGGTGATTGTTGATGTTTGCTATCACCATCGAGAGTATCTTGGAACTGACGTAGCAAGTCTTTTTGCTCACGAGTTAAGTTCACCGGCGTTTCAATAACGACACGGCAAATCAAATCACCTTGCATCGTTGTGCGTACAGGTGTGACGCCTTTACCGCGTACACGTAACAACTTACCACTTTGCGTACCTTCAGCAACTTTGATTTTTACCTTACCATCTAAAGTTGGAATTTCAACTTCTTTACCAAGTGCTGCATCGGTGATGCTAACAGGCACGTCCATATACAAATCTGCGCCCTGACGGGTAAAGACGTTGTGCGGTTTGACGCGTACTTCAACATACAAGTCGCCATTTTGCACGCCTGCTCCGCCCGCTTCACCTTCGCCAGCCAGACGTACGCGATCACCATCATCTACCCCTGCTGGAATAGAAACTTCTAGCGTACGTGACTTTTCTTTGACGCCATCACCATGACAATCGGGGCAAGGGTTTTTGATCTGTTTACCCGTACCACCGCAATGCGGACAAGTTTGCTGCACAGCAAAGAAACCTTGCTGCATACGAATCTGACCTTGACCATGACAGGTCTGACAAGTCACGACATCAGAGGCATCTTTTGCGCCTTTACCATCACAAGTATCGCAAGGAGCTGGTGCAGTAAAGCTGATCTCTTTTTTGCAGCCACGTACCGCTTCTTCTAACGTCAGCTCGATTACATAACGCAGATCAGAGCCACGGCGCGAACGTCCACCGCCGCCACCGCGTGACTGACCAAAGATATCACCGAAATTCCCAAAGATATCACCGAAAATATCTTGGAAGTTACCCGCGCCTGCACCGCCAAAGCCGCCACCGCCCATACCATTCTCAAAGGCTGCATGACCCATACGATCATAGGCAGAGCGTTTGTCTGCATCGCTTAGGACTTCATAAGCCATCGACGCTTCTTTGAATTTGTCTTCTGCTTCAGGGTCATCAGAATTACGGTCGGGATGATACTTCATTGCCAGCTTACGATATGCACGTTTGATCTCTTTGCTGTCTGCAGTCTTATTAACGCCTAATACTTCATAAAAATCACGCTTACTCATGGGCTCTCCTCTCGTCATTACAGTCACGCCAACTGGCAAATTCATCAACCCACTTCCTAATTTTTACAACTAGGCATCCGCAGATGTTTCACATGAAACATAAGCTGTATAATAAAAGTGTAGGAAGTATATGAAAATTGCGAGTTAATACGGCGATATGCTGTTTTAACCAAATCAATTAATATAAGTTTGCGCTATTAATGGAGACCATAAGTTGATTTATCAAGTTGCGAATTATTAAATTCTTGATTGCTGTATCGATGTTTATCTAATCAGTACTCAGACAGCAAACCTACGTAACATTTTCATACTTTTATTGACCAAAGTCATGCTAGTATTTATCGCCATATTGATGCTTGTATTTAGTCCGCAAAAAGGTAGCCCACTCTATGAAAAAGCTCATGACACTGCTGATATTATTGGTAGTCATTGTAGTAGCCATTTATGCAGGTTCGCCTTATTACAGCGCCTATCAGCTCAAAAATGCCTATGATGACAAAGACGGGGCGACTATCGCTGCTGCCATCAATTATGAACAAGTACGGCCCAGTATAAAGACGCAACTGACTAATAGATTCGCCGATACAATGAATCAGTATCCATTGGTTGCAGAGCTTGGCGGTGAACCTCTGGCAAAAGCTGCCAATAGTTTTATTGTGCAGGCAGTAGATAGCGCGATCACACCGCAAAATGTTGAGAGACTCATCAATACTCAAGGCCAAGCTAATACGGCGACCAAAGAGCTTGCTGCGGCTTGGGCAATCTCTAGCAATCAAATCGATCTCAAAAACCTTATCCAAGACTTGATTATACATCGCGGTGATGTCGATATCGTAGTCAAACAACAAGTGCAGCAAATGATGAATCAGCAAGCTGCGCAGCTAGAGCAGCAAGCAGCACAAGGGACAGACAGTGACAAGCCAACATTAAGCTATTGCGGTCTTAATTGCTTTAACATTAGTGGACAAATCAAAGGCTACCCAATTACTATAAACATGCAGCGTGAAGGCTTTATTGAATGGAAAATCGTAGATGTCGTGCTCCCATAAGTAATTCAGTTCTATCATAAACGCTGTTACAAACCATATAAAACCGCCCTATAGACTCTGTTTATAGGGCGGTTTTTATTACTAATAAATCTATACCAATCAACTTTACGTAGCTGATTGTCTTGAAGAAGAATGTCGGAGCTATCTATTTTACTCCTAAGAACTCTAAAAATTCAGGACTCTCAAAACTGGCTTGATAGAGCACTCCATCTTCACGGTAAATAGCAGGCGTAGCCATGACCGCCAAGCCAGCTGCCTTTTCGCGATTCGGTGTTACATAATCTGCGCTACAGCTGGCTGGTGCAGGCGTCATCTCGCCCGCTAACATTGCTTTATCAAAAGCCTTACGACGACTACTTTCATCTGCTTGACACCAGATACCGCGCATCTGCGCCGGTGATTGCTCGTATATCGGATAGCCAATGATTTTTACGGTTACGCCCTTTGCATTGAGCATCGGTAGTTGTTGATGCAGTCTGCGGCAATAAGGACAGTTGACATCGTCAGCCACATAGATAACGGCTCTCTCAGCGCTAGTTGCCGGATAGGTTATGAGTTGTTTGTCATCTAAGGTTTTAAACACCGACTGGTTTTTACGCTTTTCAAACTCTTCATCCAGCCCTGTAAACTGTCCATTCTCAATGACGGATATCTCACCATCGGTAATATATTGCGCGTCATCGGATAATAAAAACGGCACGCCCTCTAAAGTCGCGCTCCAAAGCACGCCCGGTACCGCGGTATAAAAGAACGGTGTTTTGGCACTCATGTTTTTAAGCTCGTTCATATTAGCAAGTACAGCCGATTTGACCGCAGCGCTCACAGGCATACCTACTTGCGCACTCTTACTACGCGCTGGAGTATCGGTCACGACACGCTTGCTTGGGTTCTTTTGTAGCTCGCCTTGAATGACGTATTTACCATCTTCAGTAATATGTAGTGGCGGTTGACCAGCCAGATCAACTTGATACATGTTAGGTAAGTTAGATGGCGAAATAGAAGTGATCTGCGTCTTAATACCAGCTTGGGTCAGCACTTGGCGTAGCTGACTATCAACAGCTGCACTAACATCTCCAGCTGCTGGCGTATTCTGTGTGTTTTGGCTAGTGTTTTGGTTGGCACTTTTGCTTACGGAGTTAGAAACCGATGGCTCGGCACAAGCGGTCGTCGCTAACAATATGGCACTAATAAGACTAGCAAATTTTAATACAGGTCGTTTCACAAGCGTTGTCCTATCAAATTCGTAGTAGATTACTGAATCAAAACTTCTAATTTCTTTTAATCAAGGTTCTTCAGTTAATTTTAAAAGAAACTATATTTAGAAGACTATATTAAAAACAGTAACACTATGTAAAAAAGTAGATTAATGAAGCTGAGACTGTAGCACATTGACTAGTTTTGATAAGCGCTCAGCGTTTTATTTTGCAAAACTGCTACCCAGCTTTAAGAGACAGGCAACATCAGCAGTCAGACGACCGATATGGTGTCTGCTACTGATAGTTGTTTTGGGTAACGGGTTTTTTACGAGTGGATTTTGGATAGAGTATGAGGCAACTTTTCTGCTGCATAAAGTTTAGAATTTTGCGACTTCTTCTGCTGTCAAAAAGCGGCTATCCCCTTTATCCAGACCTTCTAGCGTAATATGGCCGATACTAGCGCGGTGTAGCTCAACAACCTTATTACCAAAATAGCCCATCATGCGTTTAACTTGATGATACTTACCCTGCTCTAGTGTCAGACGAGCATGGGTTTCATCGATGAATTCAAGCGTCGCAGGTTTGGTCGGCTCGTAATCCCCTTCTAGTAAAATACCTTCAGCGACCTTTTTAATGGCTTTTTCTTGTGCATCGCTGTCCATCGGATCCGCTAAGGTCAACTCGTAGACTTTTGCGTGCTCGTGTTTAGGGCTGGTGACACGGTGTAGCCAACCACCATCATCACTCATCAGTAACGCACCAGTGGTATCCACATCGAGGCGTCCAGCGATACGTAAACTGCCCAATTCTGGTACTGCGATCAGCTCGGTGACGATAGGATATTCTTTGGCTTTTAATGTACATTCAAAGCCTTCTGGCTTATGCAATAGAATATAACGATTGCCTGTCGCCACTGACAGAGGTTCGCCTACCCACATGACATCATCATTAACGATATCGACATGTACACCAGGGTCTTTAATGACTTCGTCGTTGACAGTGACTTCGCCTGCGTGCAAAATCTTTTTGGATTCTTTACGCGACAGTTCCGTGGCTTTACTAATAAATTTATCTAAACGCATGCTATTTGCTACCATTAGTTTTGTTATAGTGAGGCAAGTTTAACATATCCCATCTAAACCTAGGTGTATCATCAAAACAATATAGACGCTAAAAACGAAACTGTGATATGGGCTGACGTGCTACTGAAAATAATTTTTCCTTGCATGCTGTGCCTACGCAGACAGAGGCTACGCAAAATTTATTTTCAGTAGCACTATGTCTAATTTCAGATTGGATTAATTATATGAGTTATCATACCTTGCAAAAAGCTGTTACTGCCAGGCTGGAGATTAAAAAGTCTGAATTTATCGCTTATGCTCATCCGGTCGATTCACGTGAGCAAGCAATGTTTCACGTGGAACAGCTGCGCGAACAATATCCTGATGCGCGGCATTGGTGTTGGGCTTATATCATCGGTGATCCTGATAATACAACGAGCGCAGGCTTCGATGACGATGGAGAGCCCAGCGGTACAGCAGGCCGCCCAATCTTAAACGTCTTACAGCACAAGTCTATCGGTAACGTTATTATTATCGTGGTGCGTTATTTTGGTGGTATCAAACTGGGTGCTGGCGGCCTGACTCGCGCCTATGCAGGCTCTGCACAAGCGGCCGTTGATGAGATGATACTGCGCCCTTATGTACCAATGGCACAAGTACAGATACTGGCAGAGTTCGCTACTGAAGCGCAATGTCGCTATATCGTCGAAAGTCTAAACGGTAGTATTGATGATGTGTCTTATAGCAAGCAGGTTACGTTAACCGTGACCATTGCTGAACAAGATATTGAAACGTTAAAAGAGCGACTGGCGATGGATGGACGGGTGCTAAATAAATCATAGAACATGAACAATTTTTAGTAATCATGCGTTCACGATAAATCATTGGATTTAACCTGGCCGAACGTTATGATAAAACACTGTTTAATAACGACTTGATAAGATTAACTTATGCCAACTTCAAAACTTTCAAACACTGCAAAGTCTTCAAATACCGCAAAACCGTTTGCACCCACTCCTTTTAAGCCGCCATTTTGGCTGACCAATCCACATCTGCAAAGTATCTTACCTAAGTTTTTAGCGCCAGAGGTACCAAAGTATCGGCGCGCAGTCAAGCAAGACTCGTTATGTGAGACAGACATTGCTTATGACTTCTACGATGCGCATCCCATAGAGGCAACTGACGACGGTACGCTTGAGCAAACCCCTTTAGTGGTGCTATTCCACGGCATGGAAGGCAGCAGTGACAGTCATTATGCACGAGCCATGGCGTATCAGATGCATAGCGAGGGCTGGCACTTTGTAGTGGCACACTTTCGCAGCTGCGGCGGTATTCCGGCTAATGGTCGCGTCTTTTATAATGCTGGCGACACCGAAGAGGTGCATCATATGCTCCAGAATTTACGTGAGCAGTATGCACATATCTATGCGGTAGGCGTCTCACTAGGCGGAAATGCACTGGCAAAATACATGGGCGAATATGGCGATGATGCGCTATGTGAAGGTGCTGTGGTAGTCTCAGCTCCTGTCGATATGTCGTCGGCTGCACTCAGTATGCATAGCTTTTTGAGCCATCGTATTTATACGCCGTATCTGCTCAATCCAATTATCAAAAAAGCCTTATCGAATGACATAAGCGAAGAGGAAATCGCCTCTATTAAGGCCGTCAATCGTATCAGCGATTTTGATGATATCTTTACCGCGCCGCGTCATGGCTACCGTTCTAACAATCACTATTATTATACTGCCTCCGCACTGCCGCATCTTATCAACGTTACTCATCCGCTACTGCTGATTAGCGCCAAAGACGATCCGTTCCTTGGCTTTACCGCCACACCAAACGATGTGTCTGATAGCGTCACTATTTTGGAGACTGAGCACGGTGGACATATTGGTTATTTGCGTTATCGCTCAACAAGCAAGCAGAGTGATACGGTAAGATTAAACGCTAAGCAATCGAAAAAGAATGGTAAAAAAACCAAGACTTCAAAATTCGATATCAATTGGATCCCTGAGACCGTTAGCGCCTTCTTTCACTCGATTGGCATTTCGTCTAACGATATTTCACTTGATAACACTTCAAATAAAAATACTTCACCTAACAATGCTTCTAATGAATAATAATTTAATAAGTCATAATCCTAATCCTTAAACTACTGAGAATCTGTCATGTATCCATTTTTTCGTTATGCTAAATCTATCACTAAGGCTGTCATCGCTCACCAAAAAGGCGCTCAACTAGACTTAGCAGATACCAGCGAGATTGAGATTCGTTGTAGCTTGACAGATATTGATAATTTTTTAGAGATGAATAATGGTCGCGTGCTGACCTTGTTTGATTTGGGACGTACTGACTTTGCCATTCGTACTGGTCTTGGCAAACAATTATTGCATAAGCGTTGGGGGCTGGTCGTAGCTGGCAGCACCGTACAATATCGCAAACGTATTCGCGCTTTTGATAAGGTCACTATCAAGACGCACGTCGCTGCTATCGATGAGCGCTGGATCTACGTGGAACAATCAATGTGGGTAAAAGGCCAGCCTTGCTCGTCTGCCCTATTACGAACGGGTGTCACTAGTAAAGGTCGCGTGATTGAAACTCAAGAAGTACTGGATGCGATGGGCAAATCTGATTGGGATATGCCGCCGACAGGCTACGTAGCCGAGTGGATTGAGAGTGATGATGATCGTCCGTGGCCGCCTTTAGGTTAGGCTAACTGTAAATTTATTTTTGATAATCTGTCACAGCCAGTTAACCTTAAGACTACTGTTCTATAACATTACATTATATAAATACATATAATAAATGTTAGGATATTAGTGAGTAGAATATTCAATTGGATATTAATTAATGACTAAGTAAACACAGTCTAATAAGGAGAATAAAATGGTTAATAATACGGATTATGTAGGTACGCTGTTTGATAATAGTGAATCAAACCCGAGCAAAATTACTTTAGCCTTTACAATGGCAGGTGTCGCACTTAAAAAAGGGCACTCTGCAACCGTTATATTGATGGTAGATGCAGTACACCTAGCATTGCCTAATGCTTTGGATAACGTCGATATCGGCGCACCATTTGATCCTGCTAAGGATTTGCTAGAAGCCTTTATAGAGAAAGGTGGTAACGTATTGGTCTGCGGTGCCTGTATGAAACACGGCGGTGTGGAAGAGTCAGACATCGATAAGCGCTTTACTGTCATCAGCGGCGATGATGTGGTTGAGCTGTTGATGAATGCGAAGGGATCTTTGCAGTTGAACTAAGCGTTTAAGCTAAGTAAGTAGTTTATAAAAATAGGTCAGTTTTCTTAGTCATCTTTTTGATGGTTTGGAGGCTGACCTTTTTTTGATGCTATTATTTAACTACAAAACCGTAGTCAAATGTCTTAACTACAATCTTGTAGTAAAAACTCACCTTTTCTATTTAGAAACTAAATACACATTATCTAACATGCAAGCCGTCCAGCTTTGCTAAAGTAAGTCATGTAAAACGCCTAATAAAATAAACAGGAAGCCCGTCATGACCTTACTTAACACCTTTGATTTAACCTACCCTATCGTGCAAGCACCTATGGCAGGAGCAACCACGCCTGAGCTGGCGGCGACAGTCAGTAACTTTGGTGGATTGGGGTCATTAGGGTCCGGCACGACGGCGCCAGATGTTTTGGATAAGCAAATTGACACTATTAAATCGCTCACCGATCGCCCTTTTATGATCAATCTGATGGTGTTGTCTGAGCATGATTCTAGTACGTTGGACAGCGAGATTCCTGCTTGGCTAAGCCAGTATTATAAACAGCAAAATATTGAAATAGAGTTACCTGCACGCCCAGCGCTTAGGTTCGCAGACCAGCTACAAGTGCTCTATGACAATCCTGTTCCTGTCGCCAGTTTTACCTTTGGTATTATTAGCGCCGAACAAGTGCAGCGCCTGCAAAGTCTAGGCACACGCGTCATCGGTACCGCCAATCATCCATTGGAAGCAAAAGCTTGGGCGGATATTAGCGCAGATGCAGTATGCGTGCAGGGGGTAGAAGCTGGTGGCCATCGCGGTGGTTGGTTGCCACAAAGCGCAAACGATCCAATGGGATTATTGACGCTGATTAGTCAGACGCGGGCTTGTACCGATATTCCGTTAATCGCGGCCGGCGGTATTATGACCGGGCAAGCTATCAAGGCGATTCAAACGGCAGGTGCTGAGCTGGCGCAAATAGGAACGGCATTTTTGACCACAGATAAATGCGGCATTAATGATATTTATAAACAGGCGCTACTCGATGCCAGTCAAGATAAACGCAGTTCTGAGACCCGCTTAACAAGACTGTTTTCAGGTAAGCAGGCACGCGGCTTATTAAATGATTATCTGCGTAATTTTGGCCAATTTGAGAGCGCACATGAGCTACCACCTTACCCACAATTAAATGCCATGACCAAAGACCTGCGTGTGCATGCGAAAAAGAACCTTGATGCAGAACACCAGTCTTTATGGGCAGGACAAGGAGTCGCTTTGGCCAGACAAGAAAGCACGACTGAGTTACTAAAGCGACTGGTAAAGGATTTGTAATTGCTATAGCCAAAAAAAAGAAACACCAGAC
>NZ_LNUO01000059.1:0-4565 GCF_001462175.1 Psychrobacter sp. ENNN9_III | reverse complement strand
AATTTTGGAGAGCCGCTCTTTAAAGCTGTTTGCGCCGCATTTGGCTGATCCACGTTTATGGCAATTTAATCGTCATAGCTTGAACAAGGCAGTTTATATTGGGGTGCTTAGTGCATTTTTTCCGTTACCAGGACAGATGTTACTGGCGTTGATTGGTGCGCTTATTTTTCGTGCTAATGTACCCATGGCCCTTGGTTTGACGTGGATTACTAATCCTCTTACTACGCTACCTATTTTTTATGCTGGTTATTACGTTGGCGCCCACATTATGGGCGAGCCAATGATTAGTTTACGAATAATTGGAAGGATGATTGCTGACTTTAGTTTATGGGTACTTGCAAATGGTGCCAATCCGTTCATTACTTATCGTGGTACAGTGTCATTGACTGCGTTTTGTTTAGGACTGACGTTGTTAGCCGTGGTGACTAGTCTTATTTGTGGTTTAACCTTTAAGGCGATCTGGCGCTATAAAACAGTGACAAGCTGGCAAAAGCGTCAAAAAGAGTCTTCAGATAAACACCCAAAGACGTAGTAAAAGGTATCTATGTTAAGTGTTTTGTTTAAAAACACTACTCTTCTTGGTCTTTATTTATAGCGTCAACGACTTGATCGGTAAAATTATCATTCATTACTAAGATATCTATCACTTCCTTATCTTTGAGTAACGTATAACGTTTTCCCGTAGCGCTGTCTTGAGCTTTTAGATCATAGTCAGCACCAGCAAGCGTAATGGCATCAAAAGCGGGTGTCAGTAACTCTATTTGTGTCTGTCTATCGATCGTCTCAAAAAGCGTTGGGTCAATATAGTCCTTTAACGGATCGTTGCCTTCTTCAGCGCTACCAAAAGCAGAAACTGGATCATCGTTCTTATTATCATTCATAATATTTATCCTTATAAACGTTGCACAGACTTTAAATCATATGAATATGGTTTGCCATTGATATACTCTCGATAACTTAATACTCAGCCCAATGACCATTGCGTAGTAGCAACTGCCGATCAGCCAGCGCAGCCAAATTGCGGTCATGAGTCACCATGAGTAATGCTGTTTGCATGGTGCTTTGCAGCTCTGATAGCAGTCCAAACACAGATTGGGCATTGTCGTAATCCAAGTTACCAGTCGGTTCATCCGCTAATATGAGTGATGGCTTAGTCACCAAAGCACGAGCAATAGCCACGCGCTGACGCTCACCACCTGACAACTCTCCTGGTCTATGGTCCAAACGATGGCCTAAACCCACGTTTTCTAACAGCTCAACGGCTTGCAGACGCGCTTCTGTTGTGGACACTTTGGGTCGCATTAATAAAGGCATAGCGACATTTTCTACCGCGGTGAACTCTGCCAATAGATGATGAAACTGATAGATAAAGCCCAAATATTGATTGCGCATGGCGCCGCGCTGGGTTTCATTCATATGATTTAAGCACTTACCATGCAGCCATACTTCACCATTAGTAGGTGTATCTAGACCGCCTAACAAATGCAGCAAAGTACTCTTACCTGACCCACTTGTGCCAACAATGGCAATGCGCTCGCCTGCATTGACAGACAAATCTAATCCTGTCAGTACTTGCGTATGCACTGCACCTTCATCGTATATCTTACTAATGTTGCTTGCCTCTAAAATGGCCGCCATACCGCTTCCTTCATTCATATTTGTCAATCAAAAGCTGACACTTAAAATTTATAATTATATTTCTTATATGTTTATCGTAACGTCATCAACATGACTACTCATAACGCAACGTTTGCGCAGGTTGGATCTTGGCTGCGCGGCGTGCAGGATAGATGGTTGCCAAAAAGCTTAGAACAAATGATGCACCAGTGATCAGTACGACATCGACCAAGCGTAGCTGCGATGGTAAGTAATTAATAAAATAAGCATCGAACAGGTTTAAGCCAAAGCTTTGATTGATCCAACCTAAAATATCGCTAATACTTAAGGCAAAAATGACCCCAAGCACAGTACCAGCTACTGTACCAATGACCCCGATTACCACACCTTGCACCATAAATACTTGAGTAATCAAACGCGGAGAAGCGCCAAAAGTCTTTAAGATAGCGATGTCTGCTTTTTTGTCAGTGACGAGCATGACTAAGCTTGAGACGATATTAAAGGCTGCGACAAGGATAATTAAGAACAATAATAAGCCTACCATCGCTTTTTCCATCTGAATCGCGCCGAATAGATTGCCATGAGTCTGTGTCCAGTCATTGGGGTACAGTTGTTCTGGCGCAATTGCCGCCGCTTTTTGCGCTGCCATCGGTGCATTGAATAAATCACCAAGCTTCATACGAATACCTTGCGCGCCCTCAGGAAGACGCAGCAATTTAGCAGCATCATTCATCGGAATGAATGCCATCAAGCTATCCACTTCTGGACTAATACTAAAAATACCTGTCAAAGTAAAACGCTTAAAGCGCGGTATGACACCAGCTGGCGATGGTGATGCTTCTGGTAGCACCAACGTGACCTTGTCGCCAATATTCAAACCAAGAGACTGTACCATCTCCTCGCCCAACACAATACTAAAGTCGCCACCTTTTAGAGTATCAATGCTGCCTTCAGTCATATGCTTATTAATGATTGAGACATTTTTTTCGTACTCAGGATCAATACCTGTGACCATAATACCGGCAACTTGACCATTAGAAGTCAACATACCTTGCAGTTGAATAAATGGTGCGACTGCTGAAACCTCCGGATCTTCTTGAATACGTTCAGCAAGCTGTTTCCAATCGCCAATGACCTCAGGTGACGTCACAGTCGCTTGTGGAACCATTCCCAAAATACGGGTCTTTAGTTCGCGATCGAAGCCGTTCATCACTGATAGCACGGTAATCAATACCGCTACTCCAAGAGTTAGACCTATCATTGAAATGAGCGATATAAAAGAGATAAAGCGATTACTACGCTCTGCTCGGGTGTACCGTAAACCGATAAATAATGCTAAAGGACGAAACATATTCAAACTCTTTATCTTATCTAGGTGAGCAACTGTCATATAAGCACACTAACGTAAGCCAATAAGCTTTCCGCGCTTAACAAGCAACTGAGCCAGTACTGGTCATGCTTATATGAATATAACGCAGACATATAAACATGGTTTTAGACGTCCCAATCGTGGCTACCAAAAAAGTGGATAGTTTGACACAATTTTTCTAATATGTGCCAGTCATTCGTAAAAACTGCAGGTCTTTTTTCATAAAATACAGCGCTTCGTTATTATTTTTTTATGAGGGGCTTGCTATTAGTTGCGTCTATACCTATATATTGTATGCTAAGGACAATTGTCATTAACCCATCATTGTTGTTTGTTGACCCATTGCTGCTGCGCAAACATAGCACAATATTGAGAATGTATATAATATATTGCTTAGGTATTGGCTTACTGCGTTAGTAACAAATAAAAGCTCATCGTGCTATTTGGTGTCCAAACTTCATGGCAGACTTAAGTTTGAGTATCTTCATGACTATTAATTATCAATATAAAAACGTACAATCACCCACCAAAATTACTTTAACAGACGAGCAAACGGCAGGACACGCTGATCATTGGCGTATTTTGACTGATGATATGAGTCGTGATGTGCCTGAATGGTTACAGCAGATGATTGAACATGCGACCATGCCTAAAGGTCTCAACAATAATGCAAGTGCTCAAGATTCTTGTTTGCTACTGTCTGAGGATCAGCCTTGCCATATCAATCAGGTACTTGCAATGAAAGATGGCAAACCTGAATGCTTTATTAACGCCTATCCTTGCGTCAATGGTCCTTATGGTCTGACTTGTACGATTGAGCGTATGATTGTCAGTGACAGCTCGCATGATGCAGTACTACGCCTGCGTAGTGTTGATGGCAGTATTATTTATGCTTTTGATCAGCTCTACACAGCCAACCGTCATCTCTATCAACAAAACACACCATATTTTGTGAATTTTAGTGCTTGGGCTCACGAGATCTCGATCAGCGATCAAGACGAAGTTATTATGGTCGAGGATCAAGAAGCGATCCGTTACCATCGCGCTTTTAATGATATCGTTGCGGCCAATGATGGACAAGTACCAGAAGATATTCAAGAACAAATTAAAGAGTGGCAACCAGAGACTAAAGAACAAATGGCGCCAGTAGAGATCAACTTGGGTCATATGTGCGCTTATCTATTTGGCGATACGCTTGGTCAAGAAGATGAGGCTTGGTGCCAAGGGCAAGTTATTGGCAAACAAGAAACGACATTCAATGACAAGCCTATCATTTTGTTTGATGTGGTCATCTTGCGTGAACAAGATGCAGATCCATTTGTTGTGCGTATTGGTGCGCTAAGTACGCCAACCACGCAAGCCATCAAGGTAAATAACTATATTCAAGCAAATATCTGGCTACAAGCAGCGATTTATAAAGAAAATCAAGATTCTAAAAACACAAAAGTACAAATACAAACTCAAGCCAGCTGATATGTCCATAATCATCTAAATAATCAATCATCTAAGCAATCTTACTGTCTAAAAACGGTACATGAATCAAATAAAAAGCCCCTAATTTAACTAGGGGCAGAGTTAC
>NZ_LNUO01000058.1:0-7474 GCF_001462175.1 Psychrobacter sp. ENNN9_III | reverse complement strand
ATTTAGTCATAGACTTAATTTTTTTAAATAGCTCTTTTTGCTCTGTACTTGGACGGGCAGTTTGTAATGCCATTAACTGTGACATATCACCTTCGACACGAATTTTACCACTCATGAAAGCACCCATAATCTCATTCATATCGAAATTTGTGATGATAGATTGTAAGGTATCACGATCAAGTAATAGTGTCGTGGTAGCATCATCGTTTAAACCTTTGTGAAGGAGCCCATCTGAAAAACTGGCTTCGATATCTTGCTCAGCATCAGAGACTTTTAAATTGATAACCATGTTTGCCAATGCCGGTGGTAAGTTCAACTCGCCAGCCTCATCCCCTAACTGCGATACTTGCTCAAACCATGCGTCCGTTAAAAAAACTGCCATATTATTATCCTTTATACGTTAAAAAATTACGGTCAATGTTACTGCGCCTCATTATGGCGTGGTTTTATAATAAGTAAAACCTAAAGCTACGAGCTTTTGCCAAATTGTAACAAATTCTACTACCTCTATGTTTGTTTAAAACAGTCATTCATCAACATAATTAACGTCTTTTACCTAATATCGCCTTATATGAAAGTCATAATAAAAATCCTTACGTTTTATATTGATATATCAAGGTTTTTTGTTATGATGAGCGCCGACAACCCTAAATAATCGGTTGTCATATATAAGTTATCGGCTTGCTAAGCTCAATAGATTACACGTTATTTAACATCGATAAACTTCAAAAAATTCTCTTAACATATCCACTTTATAAGCGTATCATAAGTTAAATCATATGGTTAGCGACAGATAGGTTAATAGTATTGATAAGGGTAAATGGTAGAACTTAGCATTATTGAATGGCAACGTTGTTACACTATTGACCTATTAACGCCAAATTATAGTTCCATTCATTTTTATTATAAACATGGTGTTTTACAGCCATTTTCTCAGTGATAAGTGAAGGTTGTTAGCCACATTGTTTACCAAAGAGTTTGTATTTTGACGCATAGTTCTGATGATATTTCATTAAGATTGCGTTACAATACCTTAAACAGAATCAGGAGTTTTAACTAAACATTACGTCAATATGTTTTTGTCAGCCGCCGCTCGCATACCTCTATCATTCACACTTTGTAAAATAGACGTTTGATGCCTAAGGTCGGCTTGTTTTCTTATTAACTGTAACGATGTATTAACTGCCTTAGTCTCGCCGAATAGTAATCATGACGCCTTGTTGCTTATGTATTGTTATTACTAGTCAATCCCCTGCGAAAAGTTCTATAAAGTAGTTAATAAACCCTTACAGTAATAGGTTAGTTGGACAATAGCATGTGTCACGTTCGTTATATTTTATCGTATATGCAACGTGGAGAGTTAGTTAATTCTATTGATAATTCGGGCTGTAAAGGAATCATCCAATGAGTTTACAAAACACAGCAGTCGCCCCAGTTGACCGTGAATACGAAATTACTGTCGTAAGATTTTTTACGATTATGGCCGTCACGTGGGGCATTGTCGGCATGAGTCTTGGTGTGTTCATTGCTTCACAGTTGGCTTGGCCAGCACTTAACTTCGACATTCCATGGCTGACCTTTAGTCGTTTAAGACCGCTACATACCAACGCGGTCATTTTTGCGTTCGGTGGCTCTGCCCTGTTCGCAACCTCTTATTATGTTGTTCAGCGTACTTGTAAGACAAGGTTATTTGCACCTTATCTAGCTTGGTTTACCTTTTGGGGTTGGCAAGCGGTTATCGTCTCAGCGGTTATTACCCTACCATTAGGTTTGACCTCTACTAAAGAGTACGCAGAACTTGAGTGGCCTATCGATATTTTGATCGCTTTGGTATGGATATCTTATGCCATTGTATTCTTCGGTACGCTGATCAAACGTAAAACCTCACATATTTATGTGGCTAACTGGTTCTTTGGCGCCTTTATTATTACGATTGCCTTACTACATATCGTAAACAGCATGGCGATTCCTGTTAGTGCGTTTAAGTCATATTCTCTATTTGGCGGTGCAACTGATGCGATGGTGCAATGGTGGTACGGTCATAATGCGGTAGGTTTTTACTTGACGGCGGCTTTCCTTGGAATGATGTATTATTTCGTTCCGGTGCAGATTGGTCGTCCTATCTACTCGTATCGTTTGTCTATCGTTCACTTTTGGGCATTGATTGCGTCATATATGTGGGCTGGTGGTCACCATTTGCATTATTCAGCGCTTCCAGATTGGACGCAGTCTCTTGCGATGGTGTTCTCTATCATTCTGTTTGCGCCATCTTGGGGTGGTATGATCAACGGTGTACTAACGCTATCAGGTAGTTGGGATAAGTTGCGTACCGATCCGATCATTCGCTTTATGATTGTTGCATTGTCATTTTATGCAATGTCGACATTCGAAGGCCCAATGATGTCTATTAAGACGGTGAACGCGCTATCGCATAATACTGACTGGACAGTAGGTCACGTACACTCAGGCGCGCTTGGCTGGGTAGGTATGATTACCATTGGTTCACTATACGTACTGTTACCTCGTATTTATAACAAACCAAAGATGTACTCTATCAGCTTAATCACCACGCACTTTTGGCTGGCGACTGCAGGGACTATCTTCTACATCGTATCTATGTGGATCTCAGGCATCGGTCAAGGCATGATGTGGCTTGCGACTAATCCTGACGGTACTTTGGTATATAGTTTCGTTGATACGGTTGAGTTCTCACACTTCCCGTATATTGGTCGTGCTTTTGGTGGCTTCTTATATGTATCGGGTATGTTTGTCATGGCATATAACTGCTATAAAACACTCAAGATGCCAGAAGGTAAGCCTGTAGATGTCGCGGATCCAACGGATCATGAACCTAGTGTCGAAAAACCATCGACAGCTAACGTATAAGGAGCGATCATGGCTGGTACACCGCATGAAATTATTGAAAAAAATACAGGCTTGTTGGTCATCGGTATCGTTATTGCTATTAGCTTTGCAACGCTAGTTGAAATCGTACCATTGATTTATGATAATAAAAGTCCCGAGGATGGTGGGGTCAATGCTCCCCTTCCCGCTATGGAACCATGGACGGCACTAGAGTTTGAAGGTCGTGACATCTATATTCGTGAAGGCTGTCACGTCTGTCATACCCAGATGGTTCGTCCGCTACGTGCAGAAGTTGAACGTTATGGACCGTATTCACGCGCTGCTGAGTCTACGTGGGATCACCCATTTTTATGGGGCTCAAAACGTACTGGACCTGATTTGGCACGTGTTGGTGGACGCTACTCTGAGGATTGGCAAAAGCAGCATTTGATCGATCCGCGTTCATTGGTACCAGAGTCTGTTATGCCAGGCTTCCCATGGCTTGCAACCAATGAAGTTAATGGTGAGAACGTTCAAACTAAGATGCGTCTATTCCGCGATCGTTTTGGCGTACCTTATACTGAAGAAGACATTGAAGGTGCTCCTGATGCTGTTTTAGGTGCTACTGAGCTTGACGCTCTGGTTGCCTACCTTCAACAGTTGGGTACTGCGATGGAAGGACAGCGCTAATGGGTATTGGTGAATTACAAACAATTGCGACTGTCTCTGCCTTTATCGCTTTTTTGGGCGTTGCATGGTGGGCGTATTCGCCAAAAAACAAAAAACGCTTCGAAGAAGATGCACAACTTGCGCTTGATGAGGAGGTTGAAGAACCTTTGTCTGAAGAGCAGCGCAATAAGGATGAACGATGACATTTTTTTGGAGTTCTTGGATCACCATATTAAGTATTGGGTGTTGGCTTTTTATCCTTGGGGTCTTATTATTTGTATTAAAATATAGACCAGACCTTGAGGAAGACGGTACGACAGGTCACACTTATGATGGCATTCGAGAATACGATAAACCACTTCCTAAATGGTGGTTAGTAATATTTTTTGGCTCAATCGTTTGGGGAGTTGCCTATTGGGTGTTTTTCCCCGCTATTTTTCCATCAAAATGGGACGGTATTGCAACGGTAGAAGTTGATGGTGAGACTGTACCGTGGACCTCTCATAATGAGCTAAATAGCGAACTTGAAAGTAACAACAAAGTTTTTACTGATAATTTTGAAAAAAATATTTTGGCAAAAGCTGACGCCAGTGGTGCTACATCGACATTAGCGACACTTGCTGAGATGCAAGCGACCATGCGTCGTAGCGAAAACCCACCAGCAGATTTGCAGACGCAGATTGATCAAAAGGTAGCAGAGCTTGCTCCTTACGTAGAAAAACTGTCTGAAAACCCAAATGCTTTAAAAGTGGGTAGTCGCTTATTTTTACAGAACTGTTCAGTATGTCATGGTTCTAACGCTAAAGGTGCCGTGGGTTATCCTAATCTAACTGATAATGATTGGTTATATGGCGGTGCCCCTGAGAACATCTTGACGACGCTTCATAACGGCCGTGTCGGTGGTATGGCAGCTTGGCGTGATCAGCTTGGAGAAGAAGGTATACGGGCAGTTTCTGAGTATGTGTTGGCTATATCTGGTAACCAAGAAGGCTATGATCTTGATGAGACGATGGTTGCACAGGGCAAGGTTATCTTTAATGAGCCTACTAACTGTGTACTATGTCATGGTGAAGATGCTAAAGGTATGATTTCTACTGGCGCCCCTAACTTGACTGATGATATTTGGTTGTATGGTGGTGATAGAGAAACCATTCGAGAGACATTGCGTTATGGCCGTGCTGGTGTTATGCCTGAATGGCAGACTAAGTTAGGTAACGAGCGCATTATGCTTCTTGCTGCATATGTTTATTCATTATCTGACCAAAAAGTCCAGTCTGACGCGTCACCTGCTATGGCTACTACTCCTAATACGAATACAGCAGAAGCAGTAGAAGTTTCTACTAATTAAGATTGTCTTATTAGCTTCTGCATCATGGTCGTTGATATATTATTTAAAGAGGAGGACTGTCGTTGCAGTCCTCCTTTTTTGGTTGAACGTTTATTTATAGGTCTTCTTATAGACCTTAGTGTCCTACGTAGACTCTCATAAATCATATGGTTTCTACCATAATGATGATTGTTTTTTGAGGTTATTACCCCATTTAGAGTAAGGGAAATGCTAAAATAGCGAGGCTCATAAACAGCACGCCAGTTATAGTTTTAGATAGTATTCATCCAATCCCAACCAGTTATTTATAGTCGCTCATTTGGTAATTAGGTTAACCTACTTTTTATTCGTATTCGATAGGTTGTCTTTTTACTTACTGACATCGATAACATTATAAGCATTTACATCTTGTTTTTTCATAGGTGTTTGTTACTCATGCCAGCAGACTGATTCTTTTTTTAAAGAGGCACGTTTATGTCAGCACAACAACCCAATAAAATCCCAGTACAACAAATAGATCTTGATGCGACAAAGCATCGTATACACCCCCGATTCGTCACAGGTTTTTATCAAAATATTCGCGTCATTAGCATGTATGCATTTTTAGCGTTGTTTTTGATTTTGCCTTGGCTGCGTTATAACGGTAGGCAAGCAATATGGTTTGATGTGCCATCTCAGCATTACTATATTTTTGGTATGACGTTTTTGACGCAAGACTTTTACTTTATTGCTGCGTTCGCTCTTATTGCCGCTTTTACACTATTTATGGTGACCGTCTATGCTGGACGGGTGTGGTGCGGCTATGCTTGCCCACAGACCATTTGGACACATCTTTATCAATATGTAGAAAAGATAGTCATCGGTGATCGCAATAAACGTATCAAGTTTGATAAGTCGCCCATGACTGCGACTAAAGCTTTCAAACGCTTTTTGGTATATTTTATCTGGTTCGTCTTTTCGATGATTACTGCTACTACCTTTGTTAGTTATGTAGCAGGAACTGACTATCTGTATGGCAGCTGGCAGCTCATAGGTTTTATGCCATTCCCTGATTGGTCAACGTGGGTTTGGGTCTCAGTATTTATATTTGCTTTTTCAACTTATGTTAATGCTGGTTACATGCGTGAACAGATGTGTGTCCAGATTTGCCCTTATGGTCGTTTCCAGAGCGTCATGTTTGATAAAGACACCCTTATTGTGTCTTATGATTATGATCGCGGTGAACCTCGCGGCGCTCGTAAAAAGGGGACTAATCCAGAACATCTAGGTGACTGTATCGAATGTCAAATGTGTGTACAAGTATGCCCTACTGGTATTGATATTCGAGACGGTCTGCAAGTCGCGTGTATTCAGTGTGCAGCATGTGTGGATGCTTGTAATGAAGTCATGGACAAAGTTGGCTATCCACGAGGACTTATCAGATATACAACTGAGAGGCAACTGGCTGAAAAAGAGCCTAGCCGTGTCTTACGTCCGCGTCTGTTTGCTTATTTGACTCTATTGGCTGTGTTATGTGGTGGTCTTATTTACGCATTAACTGATCGCGTGCCATTAGAGATTGATATACGTCGTGACCGTAATCAGCTGTCTTCTATGACCAACCAAGGTATGATTGAAAACAGTTACATTGTGAAGCTGACCAATAAAACCCAAGAACCTCATGCTTATAAAATATCGCTTGCGCCGCAAGATGGTCTAAGTTTAGAGCTGCGTTTCAACGATGTGCCATTAGAAGCTGGTGAAAGCTTTGATATGCCTGTTAGCATTTACGGTGACCCTGATGTCGTTGAGTCTGGTCAAACGCCTATTACTTTAAACGTAGTAAGTGAAGATGGTCAGTACAAGGTAAGTAAACAAAACATTTTCACGACTCAAGGCCAGTAAATACTTGAAATATAACGTATAATCTATACTTGAGTGACTAGATTTAGGTCACTCAAACTAGGCAATAGTACATTGATCGTCTCATACATTTAATAGGTATTTTATGTCTACACCCACTCCTACGCCAAGTTTTAAGCGTCAAGATAGCCAGCCATGGTATAAAAATTACATGGTAGTCATCTTTGTCATCGGTATGCCAGCCTTTGTGGTTATCGCTTGCCTCTGGTTTGTTTATTACTCTTATCAAATTCGTGACAGTGTGGTACGTGATGATTGGTATATGGACGGTAAGACGCTTTATCACGATGTATCACGCGATAAGCTGACCTATGATCTAGACTTACGCGGCAAAATGAAATTTACCTCAGACGGTGACATCACTTTTTATCTCGATTATCCGCAGCAAAGCTTACAAACGGGTAAACTGTTGAATGGTGAACCACTTACCTACCCTGATACGTTAGAGCTTTCCATATCGCACGCAACGGATGTTAAAAAGGATCGAGATGTGGTGCTAGAACACCAAGAAGGAAATAAATATAGTGCCAAAGTAGATATTGATTCAGTAAAAGCCAAGTACTATTTACAAGTAAGTAACGATGGTAAAGACGACTGGCGTATGCAAGACGTTGCAAGACTGCCGCGTTCAGAGGTCAGCTTTGATCCCCTGCCCGTGTTTGCCAAAAGCTAAAACCAGTCATAAACCGTGAATTTTAAAACATAAAAAACCAGCTGATTAATAGCTGGTTT
>NZ_LNUO01000057.1:0-4564 GCF_001462175.1 Psychrobacter sp. ENNN9_III | reverse complement strand
GAAATTTTTTTTTTTAGGGGGGCGGGGCCCAAGGAGTTTTTTGCTAAAAAATGAACAACATACAAAATTCATCAATTACTTCTATTAGTTTGACTATAATAAGTTAACTAATATTGACGACAACTTTGGATTTGACAAGATAAGGAAGTTAAGATGGCAAAGCCAGCAACAGAAAGCATTACCCTACCAGATTTTCCAGTAGCAATCGTTCGCAATCTCGATGGCCACTTGATTCATGACGATATTAGTTTAAAAGAGCTTGTACAGCATACCGATAAAGGACTCATTCTTTACTTTTATCCCAAAGACGACACCCCTGGTTGTACCACGCAAGCGACAGAGTTTACAGAACATTTAAATGTTTTTGACAAGCTTGGCTATGATATCGTTGGTGTATCGCGAGACAGCGTTGAGTCTCATAAGAAATTCATCACCAAGTACGATCTGCAAATTCCGCTAATTAGCGATAGTGATGAAAAGCTATGCCAGTACTTCGATGTCATTAAAGAAAAAAACATGTACGGAAAAACTACTATGGGTCTTGTGCGTTCAGTATTTGTATTTGATAAGGATGGGACACTGACCCATGCACAGCGCAACCTAAGAGCAAAAGGTTATACTGAGCGTTTGTTAGATACGCTAGGCGCGTAATCGCTTTGATTGATATTATTTGAACAATAAATAAGAGTACAAAAAGCCTTCCGAGCACTGATAAATGCTATCAGTATTAAGAAGGCTTTTTTGTTTTCAACATTTAATTGATAGACTATTAGCTTCTCATAAAGCCTAAATCTTGGTTATTAAAGTTACGAATATTGGGCGCAATCAAGCTCAAATCACTATTTGGTACACCAAACCATTTGGCCAAAGTGGCTGAATATTGATCGATAGACGTCGCGGGTAGCATCCGGCCTTGGCCTGTGTCTTCTGCCGTATTAAGTCCAATTTCAGGACTTTGTCCATAAAAGTCTCTACCATTAACTGCCCCGCCCATAATCATATGGTGACTACCCCAGCCATGATCAGAACCATCACCATTACTACTAAATGTACGTCCAAAGTCTGATGCGGTAAAGGTGGTGACACTGTCAGTCACATTTAATTCTTCAGTCGCCTCATAGAAGCTTGCTAAAGCATCATCAACCAAAGACATCTGTTTGCTGTGCCGACTTAATAAGCTCGAATGCGTATCAAAGCCTTTAAGACTCACAAAAAACACCTGTCTTTTTACACCAAAATGGCCACGCGCTTTGATAAGCTTTGCCACAACCTCTAGCTGCTCAGCTAAAGAATTATTGGCTGAAAATTGTGTTTTTAGCTCTCCAGCACTTTTTAATGCCGATGACATTGTGCTTTCAGCTTCTATGGAACGTAATGTGACTTCATTAATATGGTTTTCCATAATATTGTTACGACTTGAGGTAATAAGCTCTTTAAAAGCGCGTGCACACTCTTTTGAACCATAAAGTCTGGCGTTTTCTTGGGCTGATGGAATGGGAATGATACCGTCTGTTCCGATATTAAGAGGAACTGTTTTATCTCCTGTCAAAAATAGAGAGTTGTTAGCTGTACTCACACAAGAAAACATGGCTTGTGAGTTTTGATTCAAAATAAGGTCACCAATCTTTCCACCCCAGCCTTCCTTAAAAGCGGCAGAAGAAGTGCTTTGCCATATCTTTGTCTGTGTAGAGTGGGAAAATAGCATGTTTGGCAAAGGGACTGTTTTTTTGTTGAACTCATCTAGTGAGGTTGGTTGAATTAAAGTACCCACATTTTGTAAGACTGCCAGTTTTTTTAGATGAAACAAGCTATTTAAACGTTGAAGGTTTGGATGAAAGCCCCATTTTAGACCATTTGCTAAACTTGATGATGGTATCAATGGTAAGACTTTTGACTGGTCTATAGCGATACTTTGACGCACGTCTTTATAAGTCCTGTAATTCTTTGAATCGATAGGAATAAGCGTGTTGGCTTGGTCATTACCACCATCAAAAAACACACAAACCAATGCTTTATAGTCTGTAGCCGTTTGGGCGGCAGCTTCAGCCATACCCATCAAATTTATGGTGACAGGATTGGCCACGCCTGCTGCGGTTAGATATACTAAACGCTTTAAAAATGCTCTTCTTGATAATTCGCTCATAGTAGTCATTCGCTTTTAGTCGTCTTTTTATTTCTGCACAAGATAATCTGGGCTAACCATAGTCATAAACACAGCCAAATGAATGCGATTTTCTTTCCAGCCTGGAGTATCATCAGTCAGTGCTTTTAAGGCAGACTTTATCAACCCCATCGTTTTAGGTGACATCTGACCACCACATAAGATGAGATTTAAATGATCTACTAACTCTTCAGGTTTATCATATAGCTTCATCTCTGTTCTATAATTTGGTGCTATCTCGATAATAGTTTCAATAAACCCATAAAAAATACCCTTTTCGATCACACGTTTTATATGGTTGATATAACCTACCGTGGAGGTCACGTTATGCAGCTGAAGCTCTGGC
This sequence comes from Psychrobacter sp. ENNN9_III, assembly GCF_001462175.1. Taxonomy (NCBI): domain Bacteria; kingdom Pseudomonadati; phylum Pseudomonadota; class Gammaproteobacteria; order Moraxellales; family Moraxellaceae; genus Psychrobacter; species Psychrobacter sp. ENNN9_III. Next base: position 2,057 of record NZ_LNUO01000057.1, on the reverse strand, counting down.
GCTACTATTCCATTATCGATAAATGCATCTGTATTAGGCGCATAATCAATATCAAAAAAGTTAAATACTGATGGCGCTCGAAGAGGACTTTGATTTAAGTACCATTTTCTATTACTGGTATTGCTTATCTTCCATTCGCCCGATATGCTTTGGCGATTACTAAAAGTATGAACCCACTGAACTAGCCTGAGCATAGGTTCACGTACCTTGCCAATTGTCGGCGTATTATCAGGAAGATTACGAGCTTCTGAATCTGTCAAAATAGCCGTCAAAACTGACTGTAGATTACCGCGCTCACCGTTATCGTTACTATTAAAAACAGTAGCCACTCGTCTTATATAATGAGGACTAGGGTTACTGGTAACCAAACGCTGGATAAGCTGTTTTGTGATAAAAGGTGCAACGTTAGGATGATTAAACAACGTGTCTATTACAATCTCTAAAGCTTGCTCACCGCTAGACCCTTCAGGCACGGTAACACCAAAGAAACTCGTACTACGAGTATCATGCCGACTTGCTATATTAATCATGGGATTGCGCGTGAATTCAGTGTAAGTGATCGACTTATCAACGTTGGATCTATTGTCTACTGTCCATCCAGTTAAAGCTTGAGCAATGTTGCTGACCGTCTCTTGACTATAGGTTTCTATCGGCTTTCCATTGCGCAATTTGGGCGTGCCATCAAGATTTAACTCAACCAATCCGATAGTAAACAACTGCATGATTTCTCGAGCGTAATTCTCGTCTGGTCTGCGCCCTTTACTGTTGGCTTTTCTACTATGTCTTAAGTCGAGATAAGCGCCCATACCCATATTTAGGGTAATAGCCTTTAACAGATCTCTAAAATTTCCAAATGCATGTTCGTTGAGTACATCCCAGTAAGCAGCAACCGCAAACGATTTGTGCGGCAGACCCAAACCTACAGAGGACATGACCAGTATTTCTGATAGCGATATGGCCATACGCTTACGCAAGGTATCTTTAGCAGACAATAACTGTTGCCACGACATCCAGTCTGCAGACCAAGTTGAATAACGATGTTTTGCAGTATTGTATCCTTCGTTTAGCAACCAGTTGTATCCGCTAATACCGCTACGCATAGAAAACTGATTGGCCAGCCATTGATTTATACCAATGCTTTTAAGGTCTTCAATCTCAGCTTTAGTAGATGAGAATTGTGCCTGCTGCAAAAATCTAGCAGCATTGATATCATTTAACGGCTCTATATTCACTATATTATCTACCGGTGTACTGGTGGGACTAGAGATAGATGCATCGGAACCTGTCGTACTAGAACCTGCCGTACTAGAACCTGCCGTACTAGAGCCTGTCGTAGTAGAACCTGTCGTATTAGAGCCTGTCGTATTAGAGCCTGTCGTACTAGAGCTACTTGATGAACCACCTCCTCCGCAACCAGCGAGGAATAATGCCATAGAGGCTATAGCAGGGTGTTGCATCTTAATAGGGTGAAATGACTGCTTATTACCGAAGTTTTTAAAATAGGTTTCTTTTACGACCTTAGTGCGAGTCCTTTCACTAACTGTGGATAAAGACATTCTTTCGATCAAGTCTTCCATACAACTGCCTTGAGTAATAGGGTTAGATATATTTCTTAATCTCTAGTTACATCGATATGGCAAAATATCGATAACACCTGCAAAAGACTCAAAAATTGACAGATAGCTTTTAGTTTCAGTGCGTTATGAGCTAAGGCGCTCTCTCAAAAAAGGCCCAAAAATCTATGTAAATATCTGTTCTATTTTTAACCTGTCTTACCAAATTGTGTCTATTTACTGTAACAAGAGTAAGGTTTTTAACTATGTCAATAAGAAAATTTTATGAACTTGGTTAAAATTTATGCAATTTGTATACCAAGACCATGAACTCCTAATTAGTACTACCCTATTACCTAGATACGTTTCAAAACTTTCTGATAAGAAAGAAACCATGTTTACTGGTTTTAGTTGCTAATTCTTTAGAATTACTTATTCTGTCTGAGCAGGTAACTACACATTTTTGCAATAGCTTGCTACGTATAAATAAAGGCATCACGTGTA
>NZ_LNUO01000056.1:0-5509 GCF_001462175.1 Psychrobacter sp. ENNN9_III | reverse complement strand
CTTTAATATTAAAGCCTACTATTTAAAATAATAGATCGTTAAATGTGGTTATGAATAATCAATTAATTGAGGATAATATGAGCAAATCGTCTGATAACACTGATAATAATGTTACTCGTGAGGTAGAGGTAGCTGTGATTGGTGCTGGTACTGCAGGTCAAAACGCGTTTCGTCAGGCCAGTAAAACTATTGAGAACATTGTCATTATTAATGATGGGTTTTGGAGCACAACTTGTATTCAAGTTGGCTGTATGCCGAGTAAGCTGCTAATTGCGGCAGCTGATCGTGCTCACGAAGCCAATCATTCTGATGAATTTGGTGTTCATGCCACTGCTCAAATAGATGGCCAACAAGTGATGAAGCGTGTCCGTGATGAGCGTAGTCATTTTGCAAGCTATATTAAAGATCAGGTAGATAGCTGGCCTGAAGACAAGAAAATTTCAGGGCGTGCGCACATTAATAAACAAGGTTTGATCGAAGTTAATGATGAGCTGATCAAAGCCAATAAAATTATTGTGGCTACTGGTAGCTCCCCTTATATTCCAGATAACTGGTCTGACAAGCTTGGTGACACTTTATTGACTTCTGATACAGTTTTTGAGCTAACAGACTTGCCCGGCACTATGGCTGTAGTAGGCGCAGGCGCTATTGGATTGGAGCTTGCGCAAGCGTTTAAACGTTTAGGTGTGGAGGTAACTTTATTCAATCGTGATAAACGCGTTGCAGGACTTAAAGATGATGATATTAGTAATAAAGCAATCGTTTGTTTAAACCGTGAATTGACCATGCATTTGGGCAGTAAAATCCATAACGTAGGCACGCAAACAGATGCAGATAATGACAGAATATCTGCCTTTATTGAGTATGAAGACAGCGCAGGCAATGCGCAGCAGTGGCAAGGTGAGTATGTACTAGTCGCGACTGGTCGACGGAATAATATTGAGCAATTGGGTATCGAAAATTTAGACGTTGAGCTTGATGACAAAAACCGTCCAAAACAGTTAGATAAAAAGACAGGTCAGATTGGTAATCTTAATGTTTACATTGTTGGCGATGCCAATGCCAATATTCCTTTGTTACATGTTGCTAGTGATGAAGGCTATAGTGCAGGTAACATTGTCTGTGAAAACAAAGCAGATGCCTATATACGTCCACCAGCTATTCCCTTTTCTATCGTGTTTTGCTCACCGCAGATTGTCAACGTCGGCATGTCACTACCTGAGATACAACAGGATCCAGAGCTAGAATATGTCATCGGTCGTGTCAGTTTTGACAACCAAGGCCGTAGTCGTATTATGGGTGTCAATTGCGGCCTATTGCATATTTATGGTTGTAAAAAAACCGATAGAGTTTTAGGGGCTAGTATGGTTGGTCCAGATGCTGAGTACATTGGACACATATTGGCGACCGCTATTACCAATGATTTAAGTGTTAAAGCTTTACTTGATACGCCTTTTTATCATCCTACTATTTTAGAAGGCCTGCGTACTGCTCTGCGCGATGTACAGCATAAAATGAAGATACCTTATCAGTATCATGATACACAAGAAGACAACTTTTAAGCTAAGGCGGCTAAAAGTAGATATAATGAATGCCAATAAAAGTTATATTGGATACTAGTCAACGTGCTTCTTGTGTTTGCTTGCTCTTTAGTTTTAAGGTAACTTATTATTGTGCGTCATTACGGCGTATTGTTTAATATACTGTTGTTTAAAATACTTTACATGTAATAACCTCTGCATGGACCAAACAATGCCAATCGCTAGTATTACTGATTTTTTTAAAGAAATTATCCATGACCTACATACCAGTTTATATCTTGCGCTTGGTGGCTCAGTAGAAGAAAATTCTTTTGATTGGTCCTCTCAAGCAGTAGAGCTGGTTAGCACTGGCATTAAGATCCTAATACTGCTTGCAGTGTTAGGATTTTTTTATTGGCTAGCGATTTATATTATAAAACAGAATAAATCACGGCTTCGCCTTAATGAACGCCGTAGTAACATAGCACGCTCAGTGTTACGTTATATATGGGTTGTCGCTAGCCTCATTGCTATTATGAGTCAGATTAACTTTGAGCCAAGTACGGTCAAAGCCACAGCAAAAGCCAGTATTTGGGCAGGTATTTATTACATATTATGGGCATCATCAGGGCAGATTATTCATCGAGTACTGCAGCACTACGGTCTTAATGCTTCTATCGAACAACTACTCAAAAATATTTTATCAGTATTAATTTGGGTCCTTGGACTTGCCAGCGTCATGGCCCAATTTGGTTTTGATATTGTCTCTTTGGTAGCCGGTTTAGGTATTGTTGGTTTGGCGGTGGGCTTTGCAGCCCAGTCAACGCTAGCTAACTTTATCGCTGGTATTACTATCTTGCTCGAACAATCTTTTCAAGTTGGCGACTGGATTCATATCAATGAAAATGAAGGCCGGGTAGTACTGATTGCCTTACGTACCACGCATATTTTGACACGAGACAACATCACCGTCATTATTCCAAACTCCAATGTCGCTTCCTCTGAGGTTACCAATCTAACCTCCAAAAACTTTATACGCTTTGATATTCGGGTGCGTATCGCCTTTGAAGACGATATCGACACTGCTCGCAAAGAGATTTTACAAGTATTGACTGACACTGATGTGGTACTGAGTCGTCCTGAAACCTCAGCCACAGTCGATGAGATCGGGGAATATGGGGTTTTCTTTATCGTACGGTTTTGGGTAAAACCTGCAGCTGTCGCCCGTATGCCAAAGATTAAAGAGAACCTCCAAGAAAATATCAAACGCGCCTTTGACGCTGCAAATATCTCAACACCCTACCCACATATGCGTTTGCTCATGCCAAAAGATGTCGAATACCCTATCTCTACCAAGCCTTTTGCAACCACAACGCAAGTAATTTCAGAACCAGAACCAAAATCAGAACCGCTACCACTAACTAAAGGTAAGGAATAAAACAGTCGAGGTATATTGGACCGTGTTATCAGTTAGCACATTCATAGATTTAGTATCGACTATATTACCCAATACCGACCACTTTAAACCATCCTACCTTGAAATATGATAAAATCACGGGTTAAACATCGTATCTTATAATGTGTATCATTTATCAATTTAGCCCACAGGTATCCGTATGACCGTAACCACTTCGCCAGCATCTTCAACAGCATCTTCGCCAGCGTTGTCGCTTGACCTTATCGTTACCTGTGCCGATGGACTCGAGGCACCGCTACAGACCGAGCTGACAAGCTTTGGCATCGAAAGTGACATAAAAAGCACAGGCCGTCTGACCGTCACTGGTAGTTTGCGTGATCTTTATACGATCTGCCTTTGGTCTCGTGTGGCCTCACGGGTATTGCTGCTGATCAAACGCAAAAACATCAATACCGAATATGATGTGGCCGAGCAGCTTTATGGTTTGGCAAAATCTGTCAACTGGACGGAGCAATTTGGCCTAGAGCAAACATTTGCGATTCGTCTGTCTGTTGATAAGCGCGTCGCTGTCAGTCAACAGTTTGCGATGCTGCGTATTAAAGACGCCATCGCTGATACATTCAATGAGGTATATGACAGCCGCCCTAACGTCGACAGCAAAAACCCAGATTTTTCTGTGTTTGCTACCGTCAATGACAAACAAGCTGAGCTGTATTTAGACTTGTCAGGTACCAGCTTGCATCGCCGTGGTTATCGCGTGGCCATGACTGAAGCGCCATTAAAAGAAAACCTAGCGGCAGCGCTACTCTACAGCGCAGGCTGGCATAAGAAAAACGACACGGGCGATGCGCCTTTTTATAACGCCCTAATCGATCCCATGTGCGGCTCTGGTACGTTTATTATCGAAGCACTCCTGATGCATTGTGATTATGCGGTCGGTATCGATAAAGCGGCCAATCAGTTTGGTTTTTATGAGTGGCAACATCATGATGACGCACTCTGGCAGCAGATGATCGATGATGCACAGACTCGTTTTCGAGACGCTTTAGCGATTGCTCAAGAGCAGCCAGATACTCTGCCGCTTATACTAGGTTATGATGCAGATAGCGGTGCGACTATAGCGACAGAGAAGAACCTGATTGCGGCAGGTTTGCAAGATTTGCTGCCGCTACTAGACATAGAAACCCGCGCCCTTGACCAATTAAGCAGCATACTAAAGCCAATGGTCAACGATGGTAGATTAAGCAATCCTTTAGTCATCACCAACCCACCTTATGGTGAGCGGTTGGGTGATGAAGAGATGATAAAACCGTTATACCATGCGTTAGGGCTTATCCTACAAGACAGCTTTGCTGGTAGCGGAATTGACCCAATGCTTGGTATCTTGGCATCTCATGTCGAGCAAGTCGACATCTTACCGATCAAAGAACCCAAAACACTACGCTGCCACAATGGTGCTATCACCGTTTATTTCCGTTATGGGACACTCATCGCTGGGCAAACAGGTAACCTTGTCAGTCGTTTTGAAAAGCGTGAGATTACAGTAGAAGATGGACAGGACTTTATTAACCGTCTGCAAAAAAATCTTGCTAAGCTCAAAAAGTTCGCCAAAAAAGACAATGTCAGTAATATTCGTGTCTATGACGCTGATTTGCCAGATTTTAAAGTTGCGATTGATCTATATGGCGATTATGCACACGTGCAAGAATATGCACCGCCCAAAACCATCCCGCCTGAGACTGCTAAAAAACGCTTTAACCTAGCCTTAATGGGTATTCGTGAGGTGTTTGATATTAACCGCGAGCAAGTCTTTATCAAAACCCGCGCGCGTCAGTCGGGTAATGATCAATATAGTAAGCAAGGCGATACTGAAAAGCGTGGTAAGTTTTATGTCGCTCGTGAAGATGGTGCGTATTTTTATGTCAACTTTACTGATTATCTCGATACCGGTCTATTCATTGACCATCGTAATATGCGCGCACGTATCAAAGACAACAGTCGCGGTAAATCGGTATTAAACTTATTTGCTTATACTTGTACAGCGAGTGTGCACGCCGCCCTTGCTGGCGCCAAAAAAGTCACTAGCGTCGATTTGTCACAGAACTATCTCGATTGGGGCAAACAAAACTTTGTACTCAATGGTCTGGATGTTAGTCGTAACAAATATCAGTTCGTTGCGGCTGATATCTTTGAGTGGATCAAGGACAATACTGAGCAGTTTGATATTATCTTTATTGATCCGCCGACCTTTTCAAACTCTAAAAAGTTTCAGGGTACGTTTGATGTGCAGCGCGATCATGCTGCCCTTATTAATCGAGCTATGAATCGCTTAACCTCGGATGGGGTGTTGTATTTCTCTAACAACTTTACCCGTTTTGAGTTAGATGAGCAGCTAAGCGAGCGCTACGATATCGTTGATATTACCTCAAAGACCATTGGCTTTGATTTTAATATCAAAAAACCCATCCATCAAAGTTTTGAGATTCGACATCGCTAAGAGATAAATTAAGATCGAGCAACAAAGCTGACCTCAAAAAAGTCGCCCCCTAGTCTCCCGGGGCAGGGTTTTTTT
>NZ_LNUO01000055.1:0-12440 GCF_001462175.1 Psychrobacter sp. ENNN9_III | reverse complement strand
AGGTGAATTGATTCAAATTTTTATTTAAATTCGTTTATACGAATACAATTAATAAGCATCTAATTAATCAATATTTTTACTCGTATCTTATCTTTACTTTTTTTTGTAAAGTGTATAAATCCTGCACTTTACAATGACATTTCAGTTATCATCTGCCCTAATTGTCACACTATAAAATTAAAAGCTTAAAGGAACCTCAATGTCATCTCAGCAGAAGCATACAACCATCGCCCTACCTCGCGGTACACTCAGTTTGACCTACCAAACCAAAGGGGTGACAAGTAATAATGACTTGGAACAAAACGACCATTATCAGTTAGAAGATTTACTTGGATTTGCGCAGCGTATCAATCCAAAGCGTGCATTTTTGTTTGTATCAAAAGTCTTGGGTCGTCATATTCCAGTTGCGCCTACTACCATGCGCCAAGCGTTTACTGATTTGGCAAACTCAATTCCTAGTGACTTGCCTGAGCCAATTTTAGTCATTGGAATGGCAGAAACTGCCGTTGGTTTATCTGCTGGTGTTCATCAAGCGCTACAAACGCGCTATCCAAATGCCTTTCTGCTAAACTCTACTCGTCATGCCCAGCATGCAGATGGTGACGAAAACGCCCTCTTAACCACCTTTAGCGAAGATCATAGTCATGCCAGTCAGCATCTGATCTATAAAAGCGCTGATAAAGCCATACAAGCAAAGCTACTTGCCAGCAGAACACTTGTCATGGTCGATGACGAAGCGTCGACAGGCAATACTTGCATCAATGTCGTGACAGCTTTACGCAACTCAGGACTCACAGAGCTAGAACAAGTACATCTCACCACATTGGTTGATTGGTCTCTAAATCTAAACCAGACTGTGACTGACGCGGACGAGCCAGTCTCTGATCAGGTATCAGCATGTCTACCTAATATCGACTTTCAACGCCATCATTTGTTGTCTGGTACTTGGAGATGGACAGATGCGCCAAACCCTAAAGCAATTATCATGCCATCGGTTGATACCACTGATGCTGGTAGCCAGCCATTAGGCAATACTGGTAACTGGGGACGCTTACCAACACTCGATAGTACAGATGGGTTCGCTGACTATTTATTGAAGTTTCAAAAGGCATTTGCTCAGTTTAGCGGTCAGCTACAGTTTGAACAAAAACAGTTGCCTGAGCGGATTTTGGTTTTGGGCAGTAATGAATTTGTTTGGTTGCCGTTTTTATTGGCGGAATGGCTTGAAAAAGAGACACAAATACAAAGCTCTGAAACAGTACCAACCGTCAAATTTAGTGCATTAACACGCTCACCCATTGCGCCTGGTGGTGCGATTAGTACAATGATGAGTTTTGACGACAATTATGGGCTGGGCATGACCAACTTTGTCTATAACGTTGAGCCAAAAGATTGGGACTTGATTGTACTGTGTGTGGAGACACCTGCTGATAGTGTCGATAGAATGTGGCAAAGTTTGGATAATGTGTTGGTGGTGAGTCCTACGTTTTAGACTACTCTCCAAGCTATGCTCTGACTAGGTTATGCTCTGATTTTTACACTCATCATTTACGGACACTTTTATGACTATCCCGTTTTTTAAGACCAACCCTGACATCATCAAACCTTATACACTTATGGATTTGGACGATACGCTGTTTCAAACTCAGCGTAAAATTGATGCGTGGGGTTTATCCACTTCTGAAACCAAAAATCTAGTATGTGCCACGGTCAATAAACAAGGCGCACCATTGAGCTTTATGAGTCAGCGGCAAACAGCCTTTTTAAATTGGCTGCTTGTGAGCACTGACTTAATAGTCGTCACTGCACGCGACCGTTATGAAATCACGCGCGTTAAACTGCCTTTTAACAGTTGGCAAGTCTTAACCCACGGTGCGATTATTTTGACTTCTGATGGTGAGCTATTAAGTACGTGGCAGCAGTATATGTATAACGAGCTTGCACCCTTACAGGATAAGCTGAACCAATTGAGCCAATTATTTGCAAACCATAGTAAAAACGATAACAGTCAGCTAGTATTTACTCCGCATATCGATAGTTTTAATAATGGTTCTGTTAATGAAGAGCTGACCATTTATTTGGCGATTAAACATGCGCAAAAAGACCATCAAGCATTGATAGAATTAGCCAAGAAGCTGCCTACATTGATACGTGATTTTGAGCAGGACTTTTATGTGCACGTAAACGCTAATAATCTTGCCATACTGCCGCATGCAGTGCACAAGCGCCATGCCGTACAGTTTTTATTAGACCATCATTTAGACAGTCAACGGCCAAGTTTTGGTTTTGGTGATAGCTTAGCCGATTTGCCGTTTTTACAACTATTGGATTGGTACGGTATGCCCAATCATGGTCAACTGCACGACAATATTAATTCTCAGTAATTATAACAATAACAGCCTATACGAGAAAAAAACCTTCTATGACCAACCCCAATATTCAACAACTAAAAAAATACAGCTCAGGCAGTTATCTTGCCAGTGATGTGACGGTACTACTTGATATCGTCGATAAAGAGACGGTGGCCGATGTGCCAGTCAGCCAAAAAGAAGCACTTATTCAAAGTGGTCAGCGTCACTATTCAGACATGCTGACTTTAGAGCAAGCACCGTCCGCCATGCATGAGCAGCTATACGCACAAGCCCTAGATCAAGGCACAAATAGATGCGCGACTGATATTGCTCATTTGGCCCATACGCTACATCATACTTTTCAGCATACTGTTCATGATGAGTGTCCGCTGGTACTGGTCAGCTTGGTACGGGCAGGTTTGCCGATTGGGGTGTTATTGCAGCGAGCCTTAACAGATGCCGCTAGCAGTTATTCTTTGCCCAGTGTGCATTATGGCGTCAGCATCATTCGTGATCGCGGTCTTGATCCAGTCGCACTACAGATGATATTGGAGGCTTATCCAAACAGTCCCATCGTATTTGTCGATGGCTGGACGGGTAAAGGCGCGATTTATCAAGAACTAGCACGCAGTTTAGAAGCCTTTAGTGACCCCAATCATCCATATTTTGCCAGTATTTATCATCAAGGCGCTGGTATCATTCCTTTATTAACACTTGCTGATCCAGCAGGAGTCGCTTGGCTGGCAGCCAGTACTGATGACTGGCTAATCCCATCAGGACTGCTAAACAGTACCGTCTCAGGACTGATATCTCGTAGTCTGTATACCGAGCCGCAATCAGGGCTACATCGCAGCGTGTTTTATGATAATTTGGTAGAGGCAGACCATAGCCTAAAATTTATCGAGCAAATCGATAACGCGCGGCGAACACTGACGATAGCAGAGCAATGTTTGCCGACGTTTATGCAGCCCCGATATCAGACTGCCAAGCTGATAGATAAAATCGCAGCGGACTACGACATTACCAACCGTAATCGCATTAAACCGACGATTGCAGAAGCCACAAGAGCCATATTACGCCGCGACCCTGAGCGTATCTTGTTAGCAACTGCTGAGCACCCTGACACAGTGCTATTACGTCATTTATGTAGCAATCGTAATATTGCTATCAGTGTTTTAGGTGCTAAAATACTGCCCTATCAAGCCATCACTCTTATTAAGCAGCGTGGCAAAGACGATTAGCGCATTGTAATACTCCACTCTTTGTCACTTTTTATAATTTCTCATTTATCCTTATTTATGATGCCAACTATGTCAGATACGCCAAACAACGAAACAAGCATTTATAGCCACACACAATCTTATGAACACCTGATCACTGAGCGTCATGCTATGATCAAGCCGCACACTTATCATCCCTATCAGCTTGGCGCAAGCTTTATATGCCTGCTACCCGTCAAGACATTTGGCAAGTCATTAAGCGTGATAAATTACCGACGATTAATAGCATTATTATTTGTTTAGAAGATGCCGTTAGCCATAGCGATGTCGAGCTGGCACTTGAGCGCTTGCAGGCACTACTTCATACGTGGGCGATGCACGTCGATAGCATCAATATGCCCTCAGGACAGGCAAATATTCAGACGCAGCCAACGCGGCCGCTAGTCTTTGTACGCCCACGTAATCCGATGATACTACAACAACTTACAGATTTTGCTCATATTAACCTCGTTGATGGTTTTGTGATGCCCAAAGTCGATATGTATAGCTTGTCGAATTGGCGTATGGCCTGTCAAAATGTCAGTACGGATCAGTTATTGATGCCAACCTTGGAGACTGCCGCCTTATTCAATCCGCATCATAATCAAGAGTTGGCGATTGGTTTTAAAGAAGCTTTTAACCAGCCCGTCTATGCCTTACGCATTGGTGGCAACGACTTGTTTGCCGCGCTGCGTTTGCGTCGTCCAAAGAATAGTGTCGTCTACGATACTCCGATTGGTACGCTCGCTTATCAACTGCTTGGCTGCTTTGTACCGCATGGTTTTTATCTTAGCGCGCCCGTGTTTGAGTATTTAGATCAACCAACGCTGTTTATGCAAGAGCTGACACGCGATGTCAGCTTGGGCTTAGTCGGTAAAACCGTCATTCATCCAAGCCAAATTGCTTTGGTACAGCAAGCTTATTGCGTGCCGCTTAGCATGTTAGATGAGGCTCAAGCGATACTCCATAGTGAAGCTAAAGCAGTATTTAAATATAACAATACGATGTTAGAGCCTGCAACACATCGCGCTTGGGCGCATGAAGTTGTGAATCGTGCAGAAGTGTTTGGTACTATTAATGATGGCAATAGTGACTACAAACCACGTTTGTAAAATTGATGATTTATACGATACATTAACCTAAAAAAACCGCTGCCTTAACTGGGTAGCGGTTTTTATCAATTAGACTTTATGTACTACACGCAGCACTCTAAAAACTTACTCATTACGGTATTTACTTGCTCAGGTTCTTCTACAGTCGCTGTATGACCAGCTCGCTTGATGACTGCAAGCTTAGAGCTTTTAATGGCAAAGTGCATGCGCTCAGACTTTGAATAAGGGGTCGCGGCGTCTTCATCACCGACTACGATCAGTGTTGGCGCGGTGATACTTCTCAGATGCTCATAGGTTCCGTTACGTTCGATAACGCCCATTGTCGCCTTAGTCACCCCAACCTTATGATTGCCTTGAATCTGCGCCAGCCACTCTTTGCATTCAGATTTGCGCGATTTGTCTGCCAAAAAACTACTGCCAAACATAATAGGCATTACTTTTTTACTAACGCGCTTCATCCCTAACCATCGGATCGCAGTAATGAGTTTACGGTACTGCGGGACATTTTTGGGATCTTCAGGATCAGATGACGTCTCAAGTAGTATCAAAGAGGACAAAAGTTCTGGACGGTTTATAGCGATTCGTTGCCCAATAAACCCACCCATAGACAAACCTACAAAATGACAACTATCGATATCAAGAGCGTCTAATAGCGCGATGGTATCATCAGTTAAAGAGTCCATATCATAACCAGATTTGGTAATCTGCGACTGTCCTTGTCCGCGAAAATCAAAAGCAATACAGCGATAATCTTCTTTAAAATGAGCGACCTGCTTATCATACATCCGCGTACTCCACAGCAGACCATGAGCGAACACCATGACCGGTTTATCTTGATCATTGGGCGCACTGTCCTCGTAATAAATATTGGCATTGTTGATTTGTATATATGGCATAGAAGCGTCCTTGTCTGATGTAGTCAATTAACTATAGTTGTTTATAAGCAAAAAGCGATTGGCTTGTTTGTGAGTATTTTTATATACAGGTTTTTATGCTTTAGCATAAGACACAAACCCTCTGTCGCCTAGTAGGGTTTTTCGTAATGAATGTAAGCAAATTTAAATAAATACATTGTCTTTATCAAGTAACGAGACTGACCCCTGATTCATAATCTTCTATATATTATTTATATTACTGTGGCTCTAGCGCTCACAGAACCTGCTTTTATAATCATAGCAAGCTGCTATAGTAATCGGCACTGGTAGTCCGAGCTTCAATATTATCATTCCTTTTTATTTACTAATAACAGGTTTAAACAACTATATAAGACAAGGAAATCCAACATGTCCCAACCTCTCGTTGAGTATCAAAGCGAAAACCATATCGCCACCATCACCATGAACAGCCCAAAGACCTTAAATGCTTTTAGTACGGCAATGAAAATAGCCATCATGGAAGCCCTCGATAAAGCGGATAACGATGCAGAAGTGCGGGTGATTGTGTTACAAGGTGCTGGTAACAACTTTTCGAGTGGCGGTGATATTGGTGAGATGCTAGAAGGTGGATTGGATTCTGAAGTATTAGCAGGCAAGCTTGATTATATGCTAAAAGAGATAGCTGAGGTTAGCTTAAAGCTGCGTCACATTCACAAGCCTATTATCGCAAAATTAGAAGGCGCGGTTGCAGGCGCTGCCATGAACTTGGCACTCACTTGTGATTTTCGAGTGGCAAGTGAGAATGCGAAATTTGTACAAGCCTTTGTTAATATCGGCTTGATTCCAGATGCAGGCGGTACTTACCTACTCAATCAGATGATCGGTGCAGCGAAAACCACTGAATTAATCATGCTGGGTGACAAAGTTAAAGCAGAAGATATGGCTCGTCTAAATTTGGTCAATAATGTGGTCAGCAGTGAGGAATTAGATGCTGCTGTATACACTTTAGCCACTCGCCTAAGCAGCTTACCTGGGAAAGCCTTGGCGTCTATGAAGCATATGATTAATGTACATGCTTTTTCTGGACTCAATGAAGCGCTTGATATGGAAGTTGAACAACAAAATATGATGGCAGTCACTGATGACTTTGTCGAGGGCGTTACGGCATTTATGGAAAAGCGCAAGCCAGTTTATAAAGGCAAATAACACCTCTTTATATTTGCATACGTTACTCAAAAAGCTGCCAATAATAGGCAGCTTTTTTTTGAGCACAGTCTATAAACAATAAGCAGTACTTTGATATATTAGTGTCGGTTAAGAAGCAGAGGCTGGCTTATGCTGGTTTGGGAAGGTAAATATCTTGTCAAAAATCAAGGTAAAAACGAAAGTGTAAACTAAGAAGAAAAGCAGTAATGCTACCTCCATCATAAAGGCTTCTAGCAAACCAACGTCGTACCAAATCATATAAATCGGTAGGCAAACCAACACCAAGCCGCCTTCAAAACCAAAGGCATGAATGCTGCGTATCAGTAATGTACGCTTTGCCACCTGCTGGCGACGCTCCCATGCTTCAAAAGCGGTGTTATATATAAAGTTCCAAATCACAGCGGCCAATGACACCATCACCGCAACTGGCAAAGACTCTGCCGCGTTGCTGCCGCTAAGCTTCATCAATACATAAGTGGACGAGATAATAGCGATAATTTCAAAGACCGTCACATATAAGAGGCGACGTTTGAGGGGGGATAAGGTAATCAACCAAGACTCCAAAGCACGTAAGGTGCATAATCAAAGTATCGGTCCGTCCCGAGATAAAAAATAAAAAAGTGCAGAGCCACGGTTTCCGCCTGCCCTTATATTATACAGAAGATGGCATAAAAAATCAGCTGGTGCCGCCCACAGTAAAACCACGCACGATTTTGGTTCTCAACTTTTACTATGAGTAAAACTTACGTTGCTAGATATCTCTCAAAGGAATGCTTTTATTCCACTAAACCAATCATTAACTTCATCAAAGACATTCAAATCTTGTAAAAGCTCTACGGTCATCAGCTTAGCACCTTCGTCTGCAAACTTACTTTTTATTTTTGATTTTCCGTGATTAAGTATTTCTGTGCCTCGTCTTTGTGACAAATCAGTTAGAAATTCATTTAAGTTTTTTGGTACATTATGAGTCACCCATTCTTCTTTCCAATTATTGTTGTCTACGAAATAATCTTCATCAATATTATAAATACTTTTAATTAAAGATGGATGTACGTAGTTTTCAATCTCTACCATGCGCGTTAAGCAACCGAAAGACCCGTCTGTCCGTTCATTTACAATATCTATAGCATCTTGATATTTTGCAACATCATTATCATATATATGTATTTGAGGTAAGGTCAACTTGTCTAAGTATGATTTATTAACCCATTCAAGAAGAGTGTTACCACCTAAAGGAATTACCAATATCCTACAATCATTTTCTAGATCAATATCAAATAAGTTACTTATATTATAAAAAAACTTAACATCGTTGATGCCTTCTAAACATAGAATAACTTTGATTCTACTCAAATCATTAGAAGAAGAAATTGTAGGCATAATACCTAAAGTAGCGCACACCTCATCTAGACTAGTATTATGTCCTTGACTAATATCATGTACTCTATTTTCTTTTTTTATGAATCTTATATATTCATAATTTATTGTACTTGCGAGCGCTGGGCTATGAGTAGTTATCAATATCTGCGCACTATTGTTCTCACTTAAATCTAACAAAGATTGAATTAGCATGAGTTGCCAATTAGGATGTAGCGCTGTTTCTGGTTCTTCAATAGCATATATAATTGGCTTTCTACTTTCATTCGCCCTTTCCGCCTCTGCTCTAAAGTAGTTTAAAAGTAACAATCTTCTAAAACCACTTCCACGCTTATTAATTGGTACCTCATCATCGCCTATAAAAGTAAAAGAGAACAGTGAATCCCAATTTTTTTGACTGAGATTAGGTTTTAATGACTCTGCTAAGCTAGGATCCATTTCTTGCATTTTATTGACTGTATCTTGTGCAACCTGAGTTACTAAGTTTTCAATTCTGTTAATAACCCTCTCTAAATCATCTTGTACTTCGCTTATGGCTAGTTTTGTGATTGCTTTTAATGGATCTTGAACCTCTTTATCTGAGTCTTTATTAGCTCTATCTGATTGAAATAAAAAGAATAAGGGGATATCTTTTTGTAGGTTAATCCATACCTTTTTCGCATCCTCTTTGTTTAATTCTATTAAGGTTGTCTTTAAATCAATACTATTCAGTTTGTTATAGCTTTCGTATAGAGCTAACCTCATAGTTGAATTAGTATTCTGCTTTATATTATCAGGTAAATCATCGCCGAATATAGCAGCTACTTTTGACTTAAGATCAGAATTTTTCAAAGTAATGAGAGGCTCATTGAATCCTTTAGGATAGTTAGCTCTTATAAAAATTCTTTCTGACGCTTTTGTTATAGATTTCTTGCTACAATCCCATCTTTTAACTACGTTTAAAAAACCATATTCATCCAACAAATACTCTTTATCTAGGAAAGTTGGTATGGTATCTATTCTCAGCTCAAAGCTTTGTAATTTGAACGATACACCTATTTCTATGTAGTCTTTATCGCTAAACTTACATAAATCCTCAGTATCAATTTTGACTGTACTATTATTAAAAAATATTTCGAGTGCCTCCAGAACAGTAGACTTTCCGACATCATTCCTCCCTACTATTACGTTAAACTTTTCATCAAGCATGACCTCAACGTTTTCAAACCCCCTAAAATTTTCGATTTGCAACTTTACTATCTTCATGATCAAGGCCTATTATTTTTCTACAAAATATAAGCAGACTATACACTATGATATTGGTGGAATAAAGTTTACTTTCAAGTCAGGTTAAATTATACAAAAAAACCCCGCATCATGACGATACGGGGGTTTTTTGTTTTACATATAATTTTTTAGTATAAAGCTTCTAATTTTAAAAGCTTATATACGCAAGATTAGGTCAACTGAGCGACATTAATCTTATCCGCTTCTTCGGTGTACTCTTCCATACGATCAAAGTTCATGTATTGATAGACTTCATCGCCCATACTGTTGAGCATGCCAGCATACTGCTGGTATTCGTCGTTGGTTGGCAGCTTACCCAGTACCGCCGCTACCGCTGCAAGCTCTGCTGACGCGAGATAAACGTTTGCGCCCTGACCGAGACGGTTCGGGAAGTTACGAGTAGAGGTCGATACCGCAGTAGATTTCGGTGCGATACGCGCTTGGTTACCCATACATAGTGAACAACCTGGCATTTCAGTACGAGCGCCAGCTTGTGCATAGACGTTATAGTAACCCTCTTCCATCAACTGGCGTGCATCCATCTTGGTTGGTGGTGCGATCCATAGACGCGTCTTGAGGCTACCTGCTGGTACATCTTGTAGCAGTTTACCAGCGGCGCGGAAGTGACCGATGTTGGTCATACATGAACCGATAAATACTTCATCAATGGTATCGCCTGCGACGTCAGCCAAAGTCTTAGCATCGTCTGGATCGTTCGGGCAGCATAGGATAGGCTCTTTGATCTCGCTCATATCGATAGTCATATCGATAGTATATTCAGCGTCTTCGTCAGCACGCATCAGGCTTGGGTTGGCAAGCCAGTCTTGCATCTGCTCGATACGGCGGCTGATGGTACGGGCATCGCCATAGCCTTCAGAGATCATCCATTTTAGAAGGGTAATGTTTGAGTTTAAGTACTCAGTTACCGACTCTTCAGATAGCGTGATGGTACAACCCGCCGCACTACGCTCAGCTGAGGCATCAGATAGCTCAAACGCTTGCTCAGCCGTTAGGTCTTCTAGACCTTCGATCTCAAGGATACGACCGTTGAACTCGTTAATTTTGCCTTTTTTGTCGACCGTCAAATAACCTTCTTTGATCGCTTGATAAGGGATGGCATGGACGAGGTCACGTAACGTGATACCAGGCTGACGCTCACCGACGAAGCGGACGCGGACAGATTCAGGCATATCAAGTGGCATAACACCAGTCGCGGCGGCAAATGCAACCAAACCAGAACCGGCTGGGAACGAGATACCCATTGGGAAACGTGTATGCGAGTCACCACCAGTACCAACGGTATCTGGAAGGAGCATACGGTTCAGCCATGAGTGAATGATACCGTCACCTGGGCGTAAGCTAACACCGCCACGGTTCATGATAAAATCAGGTAGTGTGTGCTGAGTCTCAACGTCAACTGGCTTTGGATAAGCGGCGGTATGACAGAATGACTGCATCACGAGATCCGCTTGGAAACCCAGGCAAGCCAAGTCTTTTAGCTCATCACGGGTCATCGGACCAGTGGTATCCTGACTACCAACAGTCGTCATTTTTGGCTCACAGTACATACCCGGACGTACGCCTTCTAGACCACAAGCTTTACCAACCATTTTTTGTGCAAGGGTAAAGCCTTTACCAGTATCGGCTGGCTCTTCAGGCTTAGCAAAGACATCTGAATGACCTAGACCCATGTACTCACGCGCACGATTGGTCAGACCACGACCAACGATCAATGGAATACGGCCACCAGCACGCACTTCGTCAAGCAGTGTTGGCGAGTTTAGTTTAAATTCAGAGATAACTTCATCTGAGTCGTGCTTGGTGATTTTGCCATCATGGGGATAGATGTCGAACACATCGCCCATATTTAGGTTATCGACCGCTACTTTCTCAATTGGCAATGCGCCAGAATCTTCCATAGTGTTAAAGAAGATAGGAGCGATGTTGTTACCAAGTACCAGACCGCCGCCGCGTTTGTTTGGCACATTCGGGATATCTTCGCCCATTAGCCATAGTACGGAGTTGGTCGCAGACTTACGGCTAGAACCTGTACCGACGACGTCACCAACGTACGCAAGTGGGTGGCCTTTTTCTTTGAGTTCTTCGATTTGCTTCATCGGACCAACAACGCCCTCTTCATCAGCAGTAATACCGTCGCGAGAGTTTTTATGCATGGCTAATGAATGAAGTGGAATATCAGGACGGCTCCACGCGTCTTGCGCAGGAGATAGATCGTCAGTGTTGGTCTCGCCTGTGACTTTAAAGGTCGTATAAGTTGATTTCTTTGGTACCTCGGCGCGGTTCAAGAACCACTCAGCATCAGCCCAAGACTGTATGACTTCTTTGGCAATATCGTTGCCGGCTTCAGCTTTTTCAGTCACGTCATTGAACGCGTCAAATACGAGCAAAGTCTTTTTTAACGCTTCAGCAGCGTCTTGTGCAACATCGGCGTCATCTAGTGCGGCAACCAATGGCTGTACGTTATAGCCACCTTGCATGGTGCCTAAGATTTCAACCGCTTTTTTCTTATTGATAAGTGGTGAGCTCGCCTCGCCTTTAACGATAGCCGCCAAAAATGCAGCTTTGACGTAAGCCGCTTGGTCAACGCCAGCAGGGATACGGTTTTCTAGCAGGTTCATTAAGAAATCATCTTCGCCTGCTGGTGGATTTTTTAACAGCTCAACCAACTCTGCTACTTGTTTTTCATTTAGTGGTAGCGGTACAGTTCCTAGCTTGGCACGTTCTTCGACATGTTTACGATAAGCTTCTAACACAATAGTCGTCCTCGTTAGTTGGGAATTAACACAATACGTGGGTAGTCAGTATGACTGCCTGCGTCTATGTACTTTATAAAATAATTTCGGTGCAATCATAGCTTAAAATGCTCTTAATGTTAATGGCTATGGCTTTAAAAGGTACAGAATAAAGCCATATTGGACATTTATTATAAAAATAGTACTATCAATTGTATGATTAACTACCCTCTCATGACCC
>NZ_LNUO01000054.1:0-2373 GCF_001462175.1 Psychrobacter sp. ENNN9_III | reverse complement strand
TCTCCCCATGCCAGCTCTTCAAACACCATGGCAGAATCCAAACGCGGTAGCCCTAGACCATCATAGTCTGGATTGGTATACAGTCCCAAAAAGCCCAGCTCTCCTGACTTCTTAATCACATCAACTGGAAAATGTGAGGTACGATCCCACTCAGCCGCGTTCGGCTTTAGCTCTTTTTGGGCAAATTGCCGAGCGGTTTGGCGAAAAGCAATTTGGTCTTCCGTTAATGAGAAATCCATGAAATCATCCTTGTGCTTGCAAAGCAAATATGGTGGAGAAAGTTTAGTAAGTCATCAGTTCAATATCGTTTATACAGTATAGCAGCGACATAACGACATTCACAAAATTCTGCTCTACTAGTAAAGCACATATTAAGTAAGATTGACGCTATATCGCAAATATAGTGGATGAACGATTAAATTGAGATAGTGGTATTGACTCCGCGACTTGCTTCATCGTCAAACCAGCGTGCAGTCACCGTCTTAGTCTGAGTATAGAACTGCACCGCTTGCTTACCATAAGGACCAAGATCGCCAAGCTTACTAGCACGTGAGCCTGAGAATGAGAACATCGGTAATGGCACAGGAATTGGCAAGTTAATACCAATTTGACCGACCTGAATATCTTGCTGGAATTTATGTGCAGCTGCCCCCGACTGAGTAAAGATAGCTGTGCCATTACCATGTGGATTGGCATTAAGCATCTCAATCGCCTCATCAAGACTGGCTGCACGCATAATGCAAAGGACTGGGCCAAAAATTTCTTCTTTGTAGATTTGCATATCGCTTGTGACATTATCAAAGATGGTAGGTCCTACGAAATTACCTTTCTCATAACCTTCGACGGTGATACCGCGACCATCAAGAATCAAGCTCGCCCCTTCTTCTACACCAGTATCAATCAAATGTTCGACGCGAGCTTTTGCGGCAGGAGAAATAAGTGGTCCCAAATCCTTGTCGTTTTTGCCAGCAGAGACGACTAAGCCTGTTGCTTTGGCTTTGATATCATCAATCCACTCACCTGCTGCACCGACTAGCACTACGACTGACAGCGCCATACAACGTTGACCAGCTGCCCCAAAGGCAGCACCCGCTAGCTGATTGAGCGTTTGTTCTTTATTGGCATCAGGCAAGATAACGCCATGATTTTTAGCGCCCATCATGCACTGGGCACGTTTGCCAGATTTACTAGCGCGCTCGTAGACATGCTTACCAACAGCGGTAGAACCAACAAAGGAAACCGCT
Organism: Psychrobacter sp. ENNN9_III; assembly: GCF_001462175.1. Classification (NCBI taxonomy): domain Bacteria; kingdom Pseudomonadati; phylum Pseudomonadota; class Gammaproteobacteria; order Moraxellales; family Moraxellaceae; genus Psychrobacter; species Psychrobacter sp. ENNN9_III. Next base: position 1,129 of record NZ_LNUO01000054.1, on the reverse strand, counting down.
TTGATATCTGGATGATCACAGATAGCATCAACCGTCGCTTTGCCGCCATGAACCACGTTGAGTACGCCTTCAGGCACGCCAGCTTCAACTGCCAACTCAACCAAACGCATAGTCACCATCGGGTCTTGCTCGGACGGCTTTAGGATAAAAGTGTTACCAGTAGCAATCGCCATTGGGAACATCCATAGCGGAATCATCGCTGGGAAGTTAAACGGGGTAATACCTGCGCACACACCTAGTGGCTGCCAGATACTATAAGTATCAACGCCTGAAGCGACGTTTTCAACGAAGTCACCAATCTGTAAGTTAGCGATGCCTGCTGCATGCTCAACGACTTCTAAACCACGGAACACATCCCCGCGAGCGTCAGCGATAGTCTTGCCCTGCTCTGCCGTCAAGGTTTCTGCTAGTTCATCCATATGCTCGCGGATCAATTGTTGATATTTTAAAAAGATACGGGCACGTGTGGTAATTGGGGTCTTGCGCCATGTTTGAAAAGCCGTCTGGGCGGCAGCGACTGCTTGATTGATTTCATCGTCAGAAGTTTGTGGGACTTTGGCAATGACTTCTTGTGTGGCTGGGTGCTGTACCGTACGTCCGCCTTGGCCGTACCAACGATAGTAGGAAACACCAACCATTTCTTATGTTCAAGCTCAGGATATTCTGCAAAGGTACGGCGTAACCAATATACAGAAGGGTTGTGCCGATACGGATAACGACGCGTATCAACGCCGCGGTAGATACGCTTGATGGACTTTGGATCGATCTCTTCGCGATGTAGACCTTTTCTCAAATAGTTCGTCACACTATCTGATACAGTGATAATGGTATCGACATCCAGTAGTGCTTGTGAATACTTGTTAATTGAATAAAAACCATACATGGTTGAGACTAGCTTTGGTCGATGTTTTACGCGTGCTCGGCGCAGGGCTAAATGCAATATCCAAGCAGGTGTACGTGAATGCACATGGATAATATCAGGATTGTATTGTTCGATAAGATGACGTAGAGGGGCAACTTGTAAGATTGATAACCATGATTTTTTATACATATGCAGCTGATGGTATATATTGCCATCTCGCTCTAAACGTTTGACCAAATCGTTATCATCATCGGCACTAGAGACAAT
>NZ_LNUO01000053.1:0-18713 GCF_001462175.1 Psychrobacter sp. ENNN9_III | reverse complement strand
TACATCTCTAAAACATTCAAACCTAACGCTTTAAACGGTTAGAGTTGGCGTTGGCTTATCAGCTGTTTTGATATTATATATAGCAATAATCAGCACGATCACGCCGCCTACCATTCCCGTCGTCAGTTCAGGATAAATCAGTAGTAACGCACCAATGGCCAATATGCCACGCGTGAGTGGACTCATAGCGCCTTTAAAATACCCTTCTAACGCGGCTCCTAAGGCAATAACCCCTGTGACCGAAGTCAACACAACAGTTACTATATCAAGGATAGGCGGTAGCGGAAAGTCTTTTGCTGTGACCGCTAGACCGGTAGGGTCTATCATCAACATCGTCGGACTATAGATGAACATAAACGGCACGATGAATCCGGCTAATGCTAACTTTAACGATAAGAAGCCTGTCTTCATTGGATCACCACCAGATATGCCAGCGCCAGCAAAGGCTGCCAGACACACAGGCGGTGTAATATTGGCAAAAATACCGAAATAGAATACGAACATATGGGCTGATAAAATCGGAATATCAAAACCTGCTAACGCGGGCGCTGCCATCGTTGCGGTAATGATATACGCAGGAATAGACGGTAAGCCCATTCCCAATACCATCGATGCTAGCATCGTCAAAATAAGGGTTAAGAATAATGACCCTGCTCCTAATGTCACGATGGATGAGGTCATCACCGTCCCAAAGCTGGTCAAGCTGACCACACCAATAATCACCCCGACGACCGCACAAGCAGCCATCACTGCTAGCGACTGGCGCGCACCATCTTCTAGTGCGCCTAAAATATCAGAGAATCCCATTCTGGTCTCTTTGCGTAACATACTAATGGCAACTGTGAAGCCAATGGTATAGGCCGCTGCATAGCCGACGGGTACGTTTTCAATCAATAAGTAAATCAAAAATACAATCGGTAGTAGCATATGGCCGCGTGCTTTTAGCACTTCTTTGACGGCTGGTAAGTTTTCTTTGGCGATACCTTTTAGGTCGCGGCGTCCAGCTCGAAAATGTACTTGAGCGATGACACCTAGATAGTAGAGCACCGCTGGCAATAATGCAGCCAAAGCAATCGTGCTATAGGGCAACCCTGTCGTCTCTGCCATAATGAAAGCACTGGCACCCATAATAGGTGGCAATATCTGCCCGCCAACTGACGCGCTGGCTTCTACTGCCCCTGCAAAGTCTTTATGATAACCGACCTTTTTCATTAGAGGGATAGTAAACGCTCCGGTGCTGACAACGTTCGATAACGCTGAGCCGTTGATACTACCCATAAAGCCACTTGAGATGACCGCAACCTTGGCAGGCCCGCCTTTTTTATCACCAGCCAATGCGAGTGCCAAATCATTAAACAGCTGACCCATACCTGAGCGCGCTAAAAACGCCCCAAATAAAATAAACAAGAAAATAAACGTCACCGACGCGCCAATCGCCACAGAATATAGACCTTCAGTCTTTAAAAACAACTGACCAAAGATATCGCCCATATCATAAGGGCGCGTGAGCAATCGATCAGGCATAAAATCTAAGTGACTGACAAATGGATAAGCCAAAAATATCGACGCTAATATAGGCAATATCCAACCGGTGATACGGCGACTGCCCTCTAACACACAGATGACAGTGATAATAGAAAATATCACATCGACCGGATTGGCCATACCGCCGCGCGAGGTCACGATGTCTTGGTACTCGTATATCAGATAAGCCATCCCTGATAAGGACAAAACAAACCAAATCCAGTCATACCAGGCGACGCGCTTACGGCTACTTTTTTTACTCGCAGGAAAGATAAGAAATATCAGGGCAAAGCCAACGCCGACGTGTACAGAGCGCTGCAGCAGCGCTGGCATTGGATTGAAGGTTATATACAAGTGAAAGATAGAATATAAAATGCAAATCCCAGCGATAAAATACTTAACTGGACCTTGAGTGATATGACGGGTGATTGACTCTCGATCATACTTTTCTAATATGGCTTGATTATGAGCTTGAACTTCGAGTTCGGCATCTACATTGGTATCAGCATCAGTATTGGAATGGATGGGCAGATCAGCATGATTGGCTGACATCGTTGTCACATTATCGTGATTCGTCACTTGAGAGCTCATGACAAAAATCCTTCTTTAATCTATCAATTAAATGATACGCCTTGGGCGTAATCGTTACTTCAGAATAATCTGGCGCCCACTCATGAATCAAAAGCCGATGGTCGGCATAATTTAGCTCACCCTTGGTCAATCTAGATACTACCCAATTAAGACTAGGCAGTTTTTCGTTGATTTGATAACCCAAATAGCCAGGTTTTTGTATGGGTGCCAGCGCTTCAGTCGACGGCGTACCTGCACCAAACGCTTCAAAATAAGTGGTGGTCAATAGCAGACCATCGTCTGTACGCTGATACTGCTCCTCCCACCACTGCTTTTCTACAGAATGTATCCAGCGCAGCTCAAAGTTGGGCTTAGTAAAATAGCAGGTGGTGCCATCGACTTGCACTTCGATAACGGACTGACGTGATAAGCTTGCCCATAGCACAAAAAAAACTAGCGCAACAACCAGTGCCGCGCTAGTTAATAGCCATAAACGTTTATTTGGCTGCTTGCTCGTCATAGTACTTTTTAGCGCCAGGATGGATTGGGGCTACCATGCCAGTACTGGCAGACTCCAAGCTGATGTCATTAGCCGCTTGGTGCGCTGTTTTTAGGCCGTCTAAGTTTTCAAACAAAGCTTTGGTGAGCTTATAGCCATCATCTTCAGATAAATCCGAACGTACTAATAAGGCATTCATAATCGCTGCAGTTGGAATGGCTGTATCGTTGCCATAAGTGCCTGCAGGAATCTCGAAAGTTTTAAAATAAGGTTTGGTCGCGATGATTTCATTAAGCTTGTCTTGATTGATGGTTATCAGCTGCAAGTCTAAGCCTTGCTCTAACTCCATCAATGACGAATTTGGTAGACCACTACTAAAGAATGCCGCTTCAATTTTACCCGCTTTCATGCCATCTGCTGCTTCAGCAAAGCCTAGGTAATCTACTTCGACATCATCATAAGTAATGCCAAATCCTTCTAATAACGTCCGAGCATTAACTTCAGTTCCAGAACCTTGATCACCTACCGCAATGCGCTTACCACGCAAATCTTCGATATTTTTGATGCCAGATTTCTGTGAAGCGACGATTTGAACTACGTTAGGATATAACACAGCAATCTGCTGAATGTTGGCTACTGGCTGATCAAAGTTATTTTTACCTTCGACCGCATCAGTAACGACATCACTAAGCGCCAATACCATATCGACCTTACCTTGGGTTAATAGATTAACGTTTTCAACTGAGGCGCCTGTGGTCTGCGTCTTTGAGTTAACCCCAAAAGTTTTGGCATAAACCTCAGACAATGCCGTCCCAATAATATTATAAGGGCCTGATGCGCCCCCTGTCGCTATAGTGACAAACTTAGTCTCAAGCTTATCATCAGCAGCTGGAGCAGTCGTTTCTGAATCGCCAGTGACCGCTGAATCATCAACGCTCGCCGTTTCATTTTCTGTATTTGAGCATGCAGTGAATGCCAAACTAGACGCAATCATTGCTATGATTAGAGACGTTTTACTGGTCAGTTTCATTGGTTTCTTCCTTGATGGTTAAGACTGTTTTTGGTTATCAGTTGATCTAATTACTTCATAACCTTGTAAGCATACCGCAACTCACTTCAAATACAAATATTATCTAACGACTTTTTCGTGTTATACCTATAAGCTGCTCATTAATAGTGATTTATTTTTTGAAAAAATATAACCTATGCTGACGACAATTATAATGACATGGAAACCAATGACGATGAGCACAGTAAGAGATAGACAAATCGCAAATGAAAAGCCTTTAAACAATAGCACTTCCACAACTATTCAGGATTCAGCTGATATCGCTATTATCGGCGGTAGTGGTCTATATCAAATGCAGGCTCTAACCAATAAGCGCAGCGTGAAAGTTGAGACACCTTATGGTGATCCATCCGATGATATTGTACTCGGTGAACTTGATGGCGTAACGGTCGCATTCTTAACGCGACATGGTAAAGGGCACAGATTAATCCCATCTGAGGTGCCTTATCGTGCCAATATCTATGCCTTAAAAACCTTAGGCGTGCGCTATATCATCTCAGTATCAGCGGTCGGCTCATTGCAAGAAACACTGAAACCTCTAGATATGGTCATCCCTGATCAAATGATTGATATGACTAAGCAGCGTGTTGGTACGTTTTTTGGTGATGGTGCGGTCGCCCATGTGTCAATGGCTGACCCTTTGTGCTCTGAAGTGGCAGATATCTTGATACAAGCTTATGAAAAAGCAAATATTGCCGATGGACAGTGCCACTCTAAAGTGACCTATGTATGTATTGAAGGGCCCCAGTTTTCTACTCGCGCAGAATCACACTGGTATCGACAGATGCAAGCGGACATCATCGGCATGACCAATATGCCAGAAGCGAAGCTGGCACGTGAAGCGAGTATCGCCTATGCCACGCTTGCGCTAGTGACCGACTTTGATAGCTGGCATCCTACTGAGGAAGCCGTTAGTGCCGATTATGCCATTCAAAACTTAATGAAAAATGCAGATAACGCGCAACAAGTGATTGAGCAAGCAGTTGCTCTACTTGCTAATGAGCAGCCCGAATCTATCGCTCATATAGCTCTAGAGCAAGCATTAGTCACGCCAGTAGACGCGATGAGTGATAAAACTAAGACTAAGCTCGGTGCATTATTGCCTTGACAGGAACCTTAAATTTTAAATAATAAAAAAGCCATCAAGTATCTGATGGCTTTAGCATTTTTAAATCGTCTAAAACTCAGAGTTATTCAGCTGATATTCATCAAGCCAGCCTATAGGCAAATGCTGCAAATCATCAGGCTCATCAATATCGTGTAATGGCTCTAATAATGCCAACGTCCAATCTAATGCTTTAATACGTTGTCGAGTCACTGCTGCTACGCTGGCAGTACTCCACTCGATATCCGAGAATAAATTAGCTCGAATTTGCTTAAATCCTAAGAGCACATAGCCGCCATCTGAGGCTGGAATCATGACCGTATCCGAATACTCTAATTGCTGCGCGGCATCTTGAATGCGTGTTTCGGTCAGACTAGGACAATCAGTACCAATTAATAAAACCTGTTCAAATTTACTTGAAGCTTGCTGACTGGCAATTAACATACGTAACCCTAACTCGCCATCGACTTGTGCTGACCAGTGCAATGACTTAGGCAGATTTAGCGTCTGCCAGCATGGATCGCTTGGCGCAGGACTGACACATAGCTCAACCGTAAACCCTGTCGCTAGCGCCTGACGGGTACTATGCAAAAGCAGTTTACGCGCTATACGAGCCGCGCCTGCCATCCCAAGCGCAGGTTGCAAGCGCGTTTTTGCCTTGCCCTCAGCAGGGAATTTGGCAAAGATAATGATACAAGTTGATGAATTTTGATTCATGATAAGGGTTTATTCTTTTATCGGTAATACCGCTGCCAAATATTATCAGCAGATACGCCGCGCCAATAATCAAAGCGTAGCTGCCACATCAGCAGTATCGTGCGCCAAGTGCCGTGCTGCTGCCAGCGCCGTGCTGAGGTGATGACTTGACTGGTTAGACAAGCAGGTTTGCCAATGGTTTTTAGACGTTTACTAATCTCAACATCTTCCATCAACGCTTGATTGGGATAGCCCCCAATTTGCTCAAACCAATCTCGTTTGACAAAAATAGCTTGGTCACCTGCCCCCAATTTGCTCAAACCAATCTCGTTTGACAAAAATAGCTTGGTCACCTGTGGCAATACCAGTCAACCGCGAACGCCAGTTAATCATTTTACTGACTAGCTTTAGCATACACTCAGAGCTATCTAGACGTACGTCAAAACGTCCCCATTCGGCTCTTATAACGACCGACATTATCTCGGTCATCGCATGGTTTGGTAACTGCGTATCTGCATGCAAAAATAACAGCACATCACCAGTAGCTAGTGTGGCACCCCTATTCATTTGCAGTGCACGACCAGCACTAGATGCTAGCACTTGCCAATCGATAGCTGACTGCTGAACCACTCTTAAATCTTTAATAAGATATTGAGCCAATGCAAAAGAGCCGTCTATCGAACCGCCATCGACCAATATCACTTGCTGCGGAGGTGGGGTTAGTCCAGTGAGGTGCGCAAACAAACGAGACAGGTTATCTGCCTCGTTCAGTATAGGAATGATGATAGAAATCGTGGGCATGCTATCTGGCTACTTATTATTTAGATTCCAATTATAGCTAGTATAGTCGATCTTAGTTTTACCCGCTTTTAAATCAGCGGTTTGTGATTTATTAAGTCCTAGTGACGAGCTATAACGCGCTAAAAAACCCTCTAAATCTTTGGTGCCACGCCAGTTCGATTCAAAGTCCTCTTTATACCACTTAAATATTGGTGAGACCTCAAGCGTGCTGCCCTTGAGACGGTTACGACTGCTATCGGCTAAGAATTTACTGGTGACTTGCTCTAATTGTTCATCGAGTTTGCTGCCCGTATAGGCGTCGTTTAATAATGCAGGACAACCAATGCTCGCACAATTCACCGCAAAATGTATACGCGGTTCGTTATAACGCCCAGAGCCGCGAATGAGGTTGTGTTCAATATCATCGAGCGACCGCTTTTTACCCAGTACGTTGACAAAGTCTTGTTTCCAAGGCGAGCCAAATATACCGCCAATATCTTTGATAGATTTTAGATTAGGATATTTCGTTAGCACCAACTCTAAGGTGCCCGCATTATAGACATTGATCAAAAACGCCAACTGCTCATCTTTGCTCCAGCGATTAAATTTGGATTGACTGATCTCACCCGTTGCTGCCAAATAGCCATCAAGCTTGCTTTGGTCGGCTTTCATGCCTGCGTAGTTAACGCTCGATGCTTTGCCGCCATTGGTCATTGTTACGTTTTTACTTAATAAGCTATCCCAAGCGCTATGATTAAAATCAGCATAGGCGGCGCTTGAGAGCATCAGGCTAGCGGCAATAAGTGCTTTGGTCGTCGATGGAATAGATAAGTGTGTTTTGTTAATAAGCATAAGGAAAGCTCCGTTGGTATTAAAAACAGCTGATATAGTTAATTCAATATAAAAACGATACAGTGAGATGAAAATTTGTTTTTCACAGCAACTGTCTGCGTAGGCACAGCACGCAAGAAAAACAACGTTTCATTGAGCGACTTGATAGCTACGTATCTGATTTATTTGGATTCGACTATAGTGATATTAGTTTTAAAGCAGTACTTTTAAAACAGTACCTAGAAGCGCTAAACCATCTTTGATTTTTCTTCTTCTAAAGCGCCACCGCAGCTACTGCCCTGTCCTGCCGTGCAGCCATAGCAATGGTCAGCGATAGCGATATCATCGCCCTCAGGATTTTGCGTGAGCAGATCGCGTAGATGCCTGCGCGCCTTGTTCGGTACTGGCATCTGTAGCTGCTGATTAAAATCACAATCAAACAACTCACCCAGCCAATTAACACTAATGGTCGAGCGGCACATGACCTCTTTAAGATTGTGCGCATCGTAGTTGTCTTTGAGCAACGTCATATAAGGATAAAACTCGTTTTTGGCAAGCAGGATTGCCCCAAAGCGCTGAATGGGCATGTTAGTCAGAGCAAATAGCTGATTAAACTCAATATCGAAGTGTTCTTTGAGCTCGCGTTTATAGTCCGCCTCTAGCATCTGCTGATTGGGCGGTAGGGTCGCACCCTGCGGGTTATAGACCAAGTTTAGTACTAGGTCTGAATCTGCGCGTCCATAACCCAGATCGTTAAGCTTATGCAGACCTAAAATACTGTCGTCAAACGCGCCTTTGCCGCGCTGTCTATCGACGTTTTCAAGCGAATAACACGGCAGTGAGGCGACCACTTCGACCTCGTTATCTGCCAAAAACTGCGCCATATCCTCATAGCCCGCTTCCATCAAGATCGTCAAATTACAGCGATCTATAACTTTAACGCCAAGCTTACGAGCTTCTTTTACCAAGTATTTAAAATCCTCGTGCATCTCAGGCGCGCCGCCCGTAAGATCGAGGGTATCGATATCTTGCGCGTGTAGTACCTCGATGATCAGCTCAACCAACTCACGTGACATCATCTCGGTACGGTACGGACTGGCGGCCACATGACAGTGCACACACGACATATTGCACAAATAGCCCATATTGACTTGTAGGGTCGTAAGCTTACGCCGTTTGATAGCAGGAAAATCTGTGGCTTCAAGCAGCTCAATGGTAGATTTCATAACGATATGGCATCCAATAAGGTGGCTTTTTGTGATCAAAACTCTGATTTCGCCTTGATGCAGGCGCGTGCATTGTCCACATCATATGCTTATCACCCAGCAAGCAAAATAAAGAAGACCTCATAAATCATACCTTATTTTTTCTTAAGTATTATCATTAATATTAAACATTTAGCTGGTTATTCCATATCAGCACTAATGCGTACTTTAGGCGCTACAGGCTCCCAAAGGATAGAAAAACAACAAATCGCCAAAGGTTATTGACCGCATTTGGCATTATAGTTAGATTGGTTCTATCGGCATCTTTTGGCAAATCGCACGGTACGTTTATCATTCATAGGAAAAAACAATGAGCACACATCTATTTATAAGACCGGCCTTACTTAGTATTGGACTGATAGGTATGATTGGCTGTGCAGCCACCCCAGCAGCAGTCAATTCAAGCAGTAATTCAGCGGCGACCCAGCCTGCCGCACAAGCAGCGACTAATGAAGCAACCATTTATTACAACGGCAATATCATTACGATGGAGGGCGACAAGCCGCAACTGGCGCAAGTATTGGTCACCCAAAACGGTAAGATTGCTTATGTTGGCAGCTTAAAAGAAGCGCAAAACAATTATAAAAACGCCGCGACCGTCGATTTGCAGCATCAGACGCTATTGCCAGGATTTATCGATCCACACAGCCATTTTGGCTTGGTGTCCAACACTATGGGACAAGTGGATCTAAGCGCACCACCGATCGGCAAGATCGACAGTATCGACAAAATGCTGCAAGCGTTGAAGGCTTATAAAAAAGACAATAACATTGCTGATGGCGAGTGGATATTTGGCTGGGGCTATGATGAGACGCAGCTTGCCGAGGATCGCCATCCGACCAAAGAAGAGATTGATAGCGTTTTGCCAAACAATCCGGTGTATTTGCAGCATACCAGCGGTCATATGGGCGTTGCCAACTCCAGTGCGCTGGCTGCTATGGACATCACTGCCGATAGCCAATCACCTGAAGGTGGCAATATCGCGCGGATCGATGGCTCAAACGAGCCAAATGGTCTGCTACAAGAGACGGCGATGTATCCGCTTATGTATCAATTGCTCAAGACGCTTGAGCCCAAGCAAGCGCAGTTTTTTGATCAAACCCAAGACTACTACGCCAAGTACGGCGTGACCACGGCGCAAGACGGCTCTACTACCCGCGATGCTATTCAGTTTTTTCAAAAACAAGCCGATGACGGCAAGCTTAAAATCGACTTGGTCTCCTTGGCAGGGGTTAGTGATTTGGACGAAAACTTGGCCGATAAAGACTTTAAATGGCAAACCTATCAAGACGGCTTTAAGGTGCAAGGCACCAAAATCATCGCCGACGGCTCCCCGCAAGGCAAGACCGCTTATTTTACTCAGCCTTATCTGACGCCTGTACCAGACTGCAAGAGCGACTGCCGCGGCTTGCCTAGTATCAGCCAAGAGAAGATGAATGAGATGTTTGTCAAAGCCTATAAAAATGACAATCAGTTATTTATTCATAATAATGGCGACGCGGCTACTGATATGATCCTCAAAGCGCACGAGTATGCGGTCAAACAAACGGGGCAAGCCGCTGATAAAGACCGCCGTATCGTGCCGATTCATACGCAGTTTGCGCGGCCAGACCAGCTAGCGGCGTTTAAAAAGTACAATATGGTGCCGTCATTTTTTACCAACCACGCTTACTTTTGGGGCGATGTCCACATTAAAAACTTGGGCGAAAAACTTGCCAACTCTCTAAGTCCTCTTGCCACAGTCGATAAAATGGGCATCCCTTATACCAATCACTCTGACGACACTGTCACGCCAGTCGACCCGCTGTTTTCTGTTTGGACAGCGGTCAATCGCACCTCACGCACAGGCAAAATCATCGGTGCTGATGAACGTGTCACGCCCTATCAAGCTCTAAAAGCCATCACCAGTAATGCAGCGTATCAGTATTTTGAAGAAGACACCAAAGGCACACTAGCCCTTGGTAAATTCGCGGATTTGGTAATTTTAGACGGTAACCCTTTGACAGTTCCGGCAAATGAGATTCGCAATATTCATGTGGTAAAAACCATCAAAGAAGGCAACACTATTTATCAGCGTCCAGTACAATAGCGGATAACAGCCATATCACCAACCTAAAAGATAAGACAACTTATATCGCGCTGTGTACAATCTGTATTACAAAATAACGCGCCCAGCATTTGACCGACTTACAGGAACTTTTTATGAGTAGCAACACTGATAGCAGTAATGAGCATATTTTATCTTCCGATAATATTCACTATTTGCATCATACATTTTTTGAGCCAAAAGACAGCGATGTCAAGGCGACCTTGCTCATCGTACACGGCATGGCAGAGCATAGCGGTCGCTATAGCGATTTTGCACAGTTTTTAGCCGATCATGGTATCGCGGTCGCTACTTATGATCAGCTCGGTCATGGACGCACGATTAAATCATCAGATGAGTTAGGGTTTTTTGGTAATGAGCATCCAGCACAGTCGTTATTAAAAGATGTCATCGTTATGGCGAATACGTTAAAAGATCGCCACCCTGACGTACCGCATTTTATTATGGGTCATTCTATGGGCTCATTTATTGTGCGTGTCGTGCTCAAGCACCATGCGCAAGACTTTACGGGTGCCATTCTTATGGGGACTGCTGATGCTAACCCATTAGTAAAAGTACTGCTCCCGTTAAATGCTATTCTTGCCAAAACAGCCCCCAAAAAACCAAACACTGTATTTGCTGAAATCATGAATAAGGTGCTTAATGCTAAGCTTAATGAACGCCTCTCTCCTTCTTCCTTTGCTTGGTTAAGTGAAAATACCGATAACATCGCAGCATATGAAGCTGATCCACTAACTGGCTTTGATTTCACCAACAATGGCTTTATGACCCTATTCACATTGATGAAAGCTGGACTACACAAACGCTGGGCGTCTACCATCAATAAGCGCTTTCCGATGTTATTTGTCAGTGGTGAGAACGACCCCATTGGTAATATGGGGCGAGGTATTCGCAACATCACCAAAAATTTACAGAAGCAAGGCTTTAGCAATACCGATGCTCGTTTATACCCCAACATGCGTCATGAGCCGTTACATGAGCAAGATCATAGTGTGGTCTATCATGATATTTTAAACTGGATACGGCATTTAAGTGCGTAATGGATGCTGACTTGGTTTGCTAAAACCCGCTAAATTAGCGACAATACGGCAAGTATGTTTTTTGTCTAAGTTAACGTCCTTATTTCTGACAAGATTTCCCTTTTACTAATTTTAGGAACCCTTTATGTCTCTACAACAAACCATCGAACAAGCCTTTGAAAATCGTAACGAATACAGCCCAAGTACAATGCCACAAGACGTACGCACCGCCATCGAGCAAGTGCTAGAGCAACTTGATAACGGTAGCCTACGCGTCGCTGAAAAAAAGGATGGTGAATGGATCGTCAATCAATGGGCCAAAAAAGCAGTCTTACTATCGTTCCGTCTAAACGACAACTACGCGATGCCGGCAGGCGAGCATGTGCAGTTCTATGACAAAGTACCGACTAAGTTTGCTGACTGGACCGAAGCGCAATTTAAAGAAGCTGGCGTACGTGTTGTACCACCAGCGGTTGCTCGTAAAGGCTCTTACATCGCAGCAGGTGCAGTATTAATGCCATCGTACGTTAATATTGGTGCTTATGTCGATCAAGGTGCGATGGTAGATACATGGGCGACGGTTGGCTCGTGTGCCCAAATCGGTAAAAACGTGCATCTATCAGGTGGCGTGGGTATCGGCGGCGTACTAGAGCCACTACAAGCCAACCCTACTATCATTGAAGACAATTGCTTCATCGGTGCGCGCTCTGAGATCGTTGAAGGCGTCATCGTCGAAGAAGGCGCAGTCATCTCTATGGGTGTTTATATCGGTCAGTCTACGCGTATTTATGACCGCGAAACAGGTGAGATTCATCGTGGCCGCGTACCAGCAGGCTCAGTTGTCGTACCAGGCAGCCTGCCATCAGAAGATGGCACACATAGCTTATATGCTGCTATTATTGTCAAAAAAGTGGATGCACAAACGCGTGCTAAAACTTCAGTGAACGAGCTGTTACGCTTAGCATAAGCGCTTTTATAAGAGCTTATAATCGTATATAGCTAAAACGAACATTGAGATGCTGGAGATAAGCTTCAGCATCTTTTTTTGCAGCTTAATAAGCTATCTTACGTTATAATTCGACATTGCATTGATTGTCCTATCTAATAAGCAATACCTAAATTATACACATCTCTTGTCAAGTCCTTAAGCTTGCCAGCTATTGTGTGTCTTATTTTTATATTGTCTGATAACCATGCGGTAACAGCCTTTTTGATTTAGCCTGTTTCTTATTTTTAGTTTGTGTATTTAAGACACTTAGCCACGGTATCGACACCTTATTCTGTTTGTAAATACTATGAATGAGCCTTCTCTAAGAAACACCTATATTCCCGTCACAGACCCGACCGCGGGCCTGCGTTTGACTGAAATCTTTTATTCTCTGCAAGGTGAAGCCGTCACCTCAGGCTTGCCGACGATATTTGTACGCCTGACCGGCTGTCCGCTACGCTGCGTCTATTGTGACACTGAATATGCTTTTAGTGGCGGTGAGCGTCAAACGCTTGATACCATTATAACCACGATTAAAAGTTATCCTTGCAAACGCATTTGCCTCACTGGTGGCGAGCCTTTAGCACAGCCGAATGCCATTGAGCTGATTAAACGCTTATTAGCTGACGACTATGAAATCTCTCTTGAAACAGCAGGTGCGCTCACGGTAGAAAACGTACCGCTAGCGGTCAGCAAAGTCATGGATCTTAAAACGCCAAGCTCAGGTGAAGTTGATAAAAACCTATGGTCAAATCTTGACCATTTAACCGAGCATGATCAGATTAAATTTGTCATTATGAACCGCACCGATTACGATTGGGCGAAGGCAAAACTGTTTGAGCATCAGCTTGATAAATTGGTTGGTACCGTTTGGTTTTCACCCATGTTTAATGTAGCAGATGATATTGACGAAGCGTTTAGCCCTGATGTACCAGTACTTGCTCGCGAGTTGGCAGAATGGATGCTCGCTGATGCATTACCTGTGCGCTTTCAATTGCAGTTACATAAGATCATTTGGGCGGATGCCAAAGGTAAATAACTTATAATTAAAGCCTGTTAACCGATTTGTCTTAGTAAGACCGTAGTAATCAACTTTCACACTTAAAAGTATATAACAGCCAACTGTAAGGACACAGGGATGGTCAGATTGATTTTGTTAGGCCTACTGGCTGGGGCATTTTTTAGCTCGACGTTTATTTTAAATGAGCTGATGAGTGCAGCTGGTGGACATTGGTTTTGGTCAGCAAGTCTGCGCTATGTATTTATGCTGCTATTGCTAACAGTAATGATTGCGATTCAGCACGGCATGGGACGCATCAGCGCGCTGTGGTCAGTTTTTCGACAGCATTGGGTATTTTGGTGTATTACTGGCAGTATTGGCTTTGGTGTGTTTTATACAGGCATCTGTTATGCAGGTGACCATGCCAGTGGTTGGGTAGTGGCCGCAACCTTTATGTTTACGGTGGTATCTAGCCTGTTGGTGTTACTGGCATTCGGTCAGCGCTTTGATAAAAAATTTGTCGTCTATGCGCTGGTGGTATTTGCAGGCGTGGTGTTGGTTAATATCAGCGAAGGTCTACATGCCCCCAGTGATGCCACTACCTTCCCGTTGACACAAATGCTGCTGTACGGTGCGCTCCCAGCATTAATTGCCGCGTTTAGCTACCCCATTGGCAATCAGTTGGTCTGGCAGGCTTCTTATAATGCTAAGCAACACAAGACCAAGACTCAAGCTAGCCTGCAGCCATCACAACCTATGCGTGCTGAGACTGCGCTATTGGCCAGTGCTCATGATGGTTCTAGTGAGCATAGCATCAGTCATAACCCTACAAAAACTTCTAAGCTACAAACCTTGATCGGATCTATTCCTATTATCGAGACAGACCTGTTACAGAATGCATTTAATAAAGTATGGTTAATGACTGTGGGTAGTTTGCCATTTTGGTTGGTATTAGGCATTATAGTGCGTCCTGAGTTACCGGGTGGCGCGCAGGTGTTTAATACCCTACTGGTTGCGCTATTATCAGGCGTAGCGGCGACCAGTCTTTTTTTGTATGCGCGCGAACAAGCAGTCACGTCAAGTGAGGTGGCGGGCGTTGACTCAACCCAAGCCAGTGAGATTATTTTTGCTCTGATCGGTGGTATGATCTTGCTAGGCAATCCACTGCCATCAGCCATGGGCTTATTTGGTATTGTGCTGATTATCGTAGGTTTGATACTGTTTGCTAAAGATGGCTAAACGACGATCTAATATGAGGCGGATTTCGTTCAAATCATATATAAAACAACAGCTCAAAAAACATCCAACCATTTTAATGTTTATGATTTGGTAATATAACCATGACCAATGATTTGATTTTTCCAGATATTTTATTATATTTACTTGATATGGTTGGCGTGATTGCTTGTGCTGTCGCTGGTACGTTGCTGGCTCAGCATAAGGGCTTTGATATTGCTGGCTGTATCTTGGTATCGATGGTCAATGCGATTGGCGGTGGCACGCTACGTGATATAGCGTTAGATCGTCATCCTCTATTCTGGATGACTGACCTCAATTATGTCATAGTCATTACTGCGACCTCTTTAATTCTACAAATCTTCTTTCATTTGTATCACAAGATCGATAATGCGCTCAAACTCTTCGATGCTATTGGTTTGGCCGCATTTAGCGTCATTGGTTTTAAGGTTGCATTAAACCAAGACGTGTCTCCGATGATTGCCATTATGATGGGTGTTTGGACAGCGATTATTGGCGGTATGCTACGTGATATTATTTGTAATGAGATACCGCTGGTATTACAGCGTGAGATTTATATCTCTGCCAGTATCGCCGGATCAGTGACTTATTTACTACTTGAGCGCCTAGGTGTAGATGCAGGACTCAATGAATTTATCATGCTTGGTGTTATCTTTGCAGTACGGATGCTAGCGCTGCGCTTTGATTGGCATCTGCCTTCTATTCGTTTGGTTGATTAGAATGAATTTTAGTGAGATTTTCTCATGTTAACGATAGCATTGGACCCTACGGAACTGATTACCACTTTTGACCCACGCTCTTTGATATATCTGTTTGATATGATCGGCATTATTGCTTGTAGTATTTCTGGTACGATACTGGCCAAACATAAAAACTTCGATGTATTTGGCTGTTTACTGGTATCGATAGTGACGGCAATTGGCGGTGGTACGGTACGTGATGTGATTTTGGATCGTCATCCGTTATTTTGGATGGTGGACATGAGTTACCTTACGGTTATCACTATCTCTTCATTAGCGATGCAGATATTTTTCCATCCCAATTCAAAACGGGTCGATAAGTTTTTAAAACTCTCTGATACGATTGGTTTATCAGCGTTTACTTTAATCGGTATCAAGGTTGCCGATAGTATGGGAACCAATGTCCCCGTGGCGTTGTTACTGGGCGTCATCACAATCATTGTCGGCGGTATCATTCGCGATATGATCTGTAATGAGATTCCGTTAGTACTTCAGCAAGAGATTTATATTACCGCCGCCTTAACGGGCGGTATTCTCTACTTTGCGTTGCAGAATCTAGGCGTGGCTGATTGGGTTGCTGATATCTCTGCTATGACAACTATCTTTACCCTGAGGATGCTTGCCATTCGCTATGACTGGCAGTTTCCGACCCTCGAATGGAAGTATTAAAGGTATGCAATGACAAGCTTGTTCAATACCCTAGCCTGCTTCTACCGTCTCTTTTACAAGCGCTAAATCTCTCACCATAAGCTGCAAGCTTTGTTTGCCATTCCATTCATTAATATCTAGCTGAAATAACAAATGCACTTTTTCGGCGCGATAGTCCCAAGCGCTGCTATCAAAGTTAAAATAAATCGCCTCAATCGGATATTGCACTTCAGGATAGCGCAACGACAGTTTAAGGTGCTTGTCTTTTAAGATTTTGAAGCTTAACACCTCAAACACCCCATCAAATATCGGCGGTGCAAAGCCATGACCCCAAATACTGGCATTGGCTAAATGCTCTGCGAACCATAAGCTAAAATCACCTGCTTGCAGTGACCCATCGGTGAATTTTTGCTCGGCGAATACTTCGTCATCCATCTCTGCCATGACTTCATTGAACGCTGTCAAAAACGCCTCAAAGTTGCTACGTTTAATAGTCAAACCTGCTGCCATCGCATGACCACCAAAATGACTGATTAAATCAGGATAGCGCTCGGCTACTTGCTCAATCGCATCACGGATATGCACGCCAGCAATAGATCGCGCTGAGCCTTTGATGGCATCATCATCTCCAGTACGCTCTGTATCCGCTGGTGCAAAGACGATACTGGGCAAATAATGACTTTCTTTTAAACGTCCGGCGACGATACCGATGACGCCTTGATGCCAATCATCCTGATATAAAATAATGCTACGATTGCCAGTGCTACTAGCCGTGTCCGCTAGCGTCTTTACGATATTATCTGCCTGCGCGCGCATCTCGCCTTCTACCTGACGACGCGTACGATTTAGCTGTTCAAGCTCTTGCGCTAGGCGCTGTGCAGTACCCCAGTCTTCTGTTAATAAGCATTCGATACCGATGCGCATATTGTCCATACGCCCCGCAGCATTAATACGCGGACCTAAAACAAAACCGAAGTCTTGTGCATGTAATTGTTTAGGGTCACGACCCGCTTGCTCAAGCAGGGCTAAGATACCCATACAGCAGCGCCCTTGACGAATGGCATTTAGCCCATGATGCACTAAGATACGATTGTTTTTATCGAGCACGCCAACGTCTGCAATCGTACCAAGCGCCACCAAGTCTAAATATTGACTGACTTGTACAGTGGACTTACCAGCTGTACGGCGCAGTTTTGCAAGTCGTCCAAGTACATAAAACGCCACGCCGACCCCTACCAATGCTTTGCTGCCAAAATCACAATCGAGCTGATTGGGATTGACCACCGCTTCAGCTGGTGGGGTTGCTTTGGTCGTCAGGTGATGGTCGGTGATGATCACAGTGATGCCATCAGCCTGTGCACGGGCAACACCTTCATGACTTGATATGCCATTGTCAACAGTAACTATCATATCGGGCTGATAAGTCTCAATCCCCAGCTCGACAATCTCAGGTGTCAGACCATAACCATATTTGAAGCGATCAGGTACCAAGAAATCAACGACCGCGCCCATCTTGGTAAGCGCACGCATCATCAGCGCAGTACTGGTCGCGCCATCACAGTCAAAGTCGCCAACGATAAGAATACGCTGACCCTCATCGATGGCGATATCTAATAAACGCACCGCATCAATGACGCCGTGCAGCTGCTCAGCAGGCAATAGACCAGACAACCCATTCTCAAGTTCATCAGGCGCAGTAATACCGCGACCTGCATACAAGCGAGCAAGCGTAAGTGATTGAGCAGCAAGGGGTTGTAACGCAGTGGGCAGCTCGTCGATGCGAGTGCTGGTGTTACGGGGGGTTAAATTTAGCATAACCGTATTCTACTGACTTTGATAAAGGGTCACAACGGTAATTTATAACGACTGAGTACATAATAGATAAAATGTAGTAATCCATACTCTCTATATTTGCTCATGTCTTGCAATATCTTTTGAACCAGCTTTTTATTCGAAAATCTATATTTTTACAAAAACTGTGCATAGTGGCTGTATTTTTCTGCATTTTGATACAAAGCAATGATTGTAAGCCGCTTATAAATCCATAAAATGGTAACCATCTGAGATATTTGTTATCTGTTAAACTTTTCATTTTTATAAGGAAGCTTTATGAAAACCACTCCAGCAGCTGAAAAACTACCAAATACTATCGATCCAAACTTAGACTTAGAACAAGTCAAAAAAGAATGTAAAAAATTAGTCAAAAAGCGCGCCAAATATTCTGCTGGTGTAGCGGTCGTGCCTGTGCCTTTTTTTGATGTTGCAGTTGATGCTGGTATGCTTACCCAGTTGTTACCTGAGATTAGCGAACGCTTTGGTCTGATTGAAGGACGTGAGTCAGCGGTAGATTTAGATTCACGGGCAATTCATTGGAGCGCTTTAAAAGATCGTACTGTTGATTTTGCAGGTCTTATGGCAACGCGCGGTATTGTCAAAAAGACCGTACAAGGCTTTGGTGGTCGTATTGCGGCTAAACAGGTCACTAAGTTCATTCCACTGGGCGGTCAGATGGTAGCAGCTACGATGGGCTACATGATTTTTAAAAAGATTGCGACTGACCATATCAACGAATGCTACAAGCTAGCAAAAAACATTCAGAATAAACAACACGGTAA
>NZ_LNUO01000052.1:0-25781 GCF_001462175.1 Psychrobacter sp. ENNN9_III | reverse complement strand
AGGCTGCGTATTATAACAGCCTATTTTTAGCCGTCAAGAAATATTTATATAAATTGCATTTTAATGAACTTAGCCTTAGCCAAATTATCCGACGAAGGCACGCTCGACTGCATAATCTGCCTGTACGCCCATACGTGGAGAGACAGTAAGACCAAAGCCATCTAATATCTCTGACACTTCCGCATTAAAAGGCATACTACCACAGAGCATGACGCGATCATCGTCTTTATTCATTGGAGGCAGGCCAATGTCTTCAAACAGTTTGCCTGATTTCATCAAGTCAGTGACGCGTCCAGTGTTTCTGAACGCTTCACGCGTGACAGTCGGATAGTAGATGAACTTTTCGCGGTACCATTCACCAAAGATTTCATCATTTGGTAGCTCATTTTCGAACATATCTCGATAAGCCAAATCATCAACGTAACGTACGCCATGGACCAAAATGATTTTATCAAAGCGCTCATAAACTTCAGGATCACGAGCCAATGCTAAGAATGGCGCAAGCCCAGTACCCGTTGATAGCATATAAAGATGTTTACCTGGCAGTAAATCATCAAGCACTAACGTACCTGTTGGTTTTTTGCTGACCAATAGCTCATCACCGACTTTGATATGTTGCAAACGTGACGTTAATGGACCATCTTGAACCTTGATAGAAAAGAATTCTAAATGCTCTTCATAGTTAGGACTAGCAATCGAGTAAGCGCGCAGTAAGGGTCTACCATCGATAGCGAGACCAATCATCGCAAACTCACCATTACGAAAACGTAAACCGTCATCGCGCGTGGTTTTGATGCTAAATAGAGCGTCATTCCAGTGATGAACCTCTGTGACCGTTTCGGTGCGAAGTTTTGACATAAAGTCCTCGTTAATAGATTGCTGACTACGTTGGTAGGTTTAAATGAGTATTAAATCAAAATTTTCAATGGTAGATTCAATATCTTAAAAGTGTCTGTTGCTTATAACCATTATCAAAATAAAGACAGTTAGCGCAACCGCTTAAGATCTAAAATATTAAACTTACTAATCTTGGGTGTTATAAGTTCAATGGCATTATGAGTCAAGCAAATAGGCTGTATTATAAACCGCTATTTTAGCATTATTATAAGCGTTATAAGGGGCTGGGAATGCCTGCAAAGTCTATGTATAGAGACGCTAGCATACGAATACAAACGATTCTCAACAAATTCCATGCTCATAATACCAAACTTTAGAATAAAAATCCGCTCAGGGGCTCTAAGCGGGCATGATAAAATAGAATATCGTTAGTAAATATTTTTGTATAGTCAGCTCAATATAAAAGAGATACAGCGTGATTAAGGCAGGTTTTTTGGAGAGTTTTATGTCAGGTGGCAATGTGTTAGAGGGCGATAAGTCAAAGGACAATATGTTAGAGAGCTATGCATTAGAAAGCCATCATCACGCGCCAATTATTGGCTACCATCGCGCACCCCTATCACAGAAGTTTGGGGCGCCAAGACAGCCAAATCTGGTGGCATTGACTAGCGTGATTGAGATGTTAGCGCCTTATGATACGCCAGCGGCATTTGTCGGATTAGAAGCCTTTAGTCATATTTGGCTTAGCTGGCAGTTTCATCACAATTATTTAAGTAAAGCCAGTCAAGTAAATGAAAACGGCCATATCAATAAAGCGGATAGCAATTTTCGCGCGCAAGTACGACCACCACGGCTGGGCGGTAATGAGAAGATAGGGGTGTTTGCCAGTCGCAGTATGTATCGACCATCAGGTTTAGGGCTATCTGTGGTCAAACTTGAACGGGTCGAGGTAGTACAAGGTCGCGTATTACTAGTCATTAGCGGTGCTGATATGATTGATGGTACGCCAATTATCGATATCAAACCCTATGTCGCTTATAGCGATGCTGTTGATGATGCAGAGAGTGGCTTTGCACCAACTGCGCCGGTACTGCTGGATGTGACGATAACTGAGTCTGCTCATGAGCAGTTTCTGACTTTGATTAATGTAGAGCAGGTCAAGATAGGTCAATCTGATACAACCAACCATCAAGATGTTGGTACAAATAATGCTACGGTATCTTCGATGGTTTGCAAGATACAAAGCCAATTGCTCATCTCTGATATCGACTCTATAAAAGCCTTAATCGCGCAAGATCCACGTCCCGCTTATCGCCGTACGGAGATAAATACAGCGTTTGTCATGCGTTATAAGACTGTGGATGTCAGCTTTCAGTTGCTAAAGACAGGGCAGTTGCAGATCACGGCAATTGTAGAAGTGGATTGAATTCAAGATAATGAGACCTTGTAGGGTGCTTTTTAAGCACCGCTTACCGATAATAAAAGAAGAAAAATATGTCCGCTCAGCAGTATTCGATAGTGATTGATTTACGTTGGTGTCTTGATGAATTGTTGGCAGACAGGGTGATTGACCAGCGTGGCTACAATTTGGTGATTACCAGTCGCCGTGATAAGGCGCAGCATCCGCTACTGACGATTAGTGAATTTGGTTTGCCAAATGGTCATGCGCTTGATAACAGCTCTGAGAATAAATTAACGCTCGCATGGCTCAACCAATGGCTGGCCGCCAAAGCAGATATGCCAATATTTCGCATTGATCCGTTAAAGGTTGATGTGCCGGCAGTGACGCGGCTGATGTCTTTTGAGTATGCGCGCTCGCAGCATATTTTGCCGATTGAGGTTACATTAGATGAGGTCATCATCGGTACCGATCAGCCGTTTTATACCGATTGGCACACAAACATCGAAAAAATCATCAAATCTAAAAGCTATCGCACGGTTTATATCAATCCTGAACAAATTAATCGCTATCGGCAAGAGTTCTACCAAGTTACGCAAGCGATTGCCGGCGCGAACAGCGTCCATAAGCGTGCAGCTGCTGATGTGACCAATGTTGAGGCCTTATTGCAGCTGGGCGACAATACCAATCCAGATGCCAACGATCAACATATCGTCAAAGTCGTCGATTGGCTGTTGCAATATGCCTTTGAGCAGCGTGCCAGTGATATTCATCTAGAGCCACGCCGTGAGACGGGAAAAGTGCGCTTTCGAATTGATGGCGTGCTGCATACTGTTTATGAGATGCCACTGGCGATTATAGTCGCGGTGACCGCACGTGTTAAAATTTTAGGACGTCTTAATGTCGCAGAAAAGCGCAAACCGCAAGATGGTCGCTTAAAAACACGTACCCATAATGGGATGGAAACCGAGCTACGTCTTTCTACCATGCCGACTGCCTTTGGCGAAAAGCTGGTTATGCGCGTCTTTGACCCAGAAGTACTGGTGCGCTCGTTTGCTCAGCTTGGCCTGTCGGGTAAGCAGCTTGAGACTTGGCATGAGCTGACAGCACATCCCAACGGCATTATTTTGGTCACTGGTCCGACGGGCTCTGGTAAAACCACGACGTTATACAGTACGCTCAAGCAGCTAGCGACGGAGCAGGTCAATGTCTGTACTATCGAAGATCCTATTGAGATGATTGAGCCAGCCTTTAACCAAATGCAGGTCAATGCAGGCGTGGATTTGCACTTCGCTGATGGTATTCGCTCCTTGATGCGTCAAGACCCAGACATCATTATGGTTGGTGAGATTCGTGATGCTGAAACCGCCAACATGGCTGTGCAAGCATCCTTAACTGGACACTTGGTGCTCTCGACGTTGCATACCAATGATGCGCCCAGTTCAATCACTCGCTTACATGATTTAGGAATTCAGCCGTTTTTGACTTCGGCAACTATCTTGGGTGTGATGGCGCAGCGATTATTACGGACGTTATGCCCGCACTGTAAGCAAGCCGTTGATGTTACGCCAGATAGCGAGATAGCTATCCAGTGGCAAGAGTTGGTACAGCCTTGGCGCGCTGCTGTGCCAGCACAAATCTATACGGCGCAGGGCTGTGAGCACTGTCGCCATACAGGTTATCAAGGCCGTGTCGGTCTGTACGAGATCATGCCATTGTCGAATGAGCTCAAAAAGCTGGTCGCCGCTGATGCCAATTTGGATACGCTCAAACAACAAGCGTACCGCGAAGGCGTGCAACCACTGCGCTTATCTGGGGCGAAGCGTATCAGTGAAGGGGTGACGACCATAGAAGAGGTGATGCGTGTGGTGCCACTTAATTAGCTATTATGGTTTAAGTTATTTTTAGCGCTCCCAGCGTACATTTTGGCGAATGATTTTTGCAGGTGTGCCTGCAACCATACAGTTTGGCGTCTCAATGGGCTTGTTGACAAAAGCACCTGCTGCAATGATACAACCGCTAGCAATAGAGACGTTTTTAGAAATGGTAACATTGGCGGCAATCCAGATGTGATCTCCTAAGACCACATCAGCATGAGCATCATTCAGTCGCACATTGGAGTCTATATCATAGACCTTGTGGACGTCAGTCGCCCGAATTTCGATGCCGCGCGATATCATGCAAGCGCTACCAATGGTCACGCTCTTATCGCGTGCCAAAATATAGCAATCTATGGCAGTGGTACGCGCACCGATATGAATGTGCAAGTGATTGCCAACGATTAATAATTGACCAGAAAATTTGACATGATCTGCGATAGTGATTTGATTGTGACTGCCATTGATATCGATTTTTAACTTGTTAAACTTACCATGCTCACCAATAGTGATTTGATTATCATGACCTTTACGAATGGTAATAACTGAATTGCCAATAATACGAGCGTCTTTAGCAATATCGATATGATTAACGTGACCGTTGTCCTGCAATAAGAACCGTTGCTTGTAAAAATACTTAGGTAGCAGAGTCTTTACAATAGGGGGTAGGGTAACGGTTTTTTTCTGATTCATAATGATAGGACTTGTGATGAATGAATAAAGAGTGCGATGTTTTGCTAGTGATACGCCATTATTAGCGTCGTGGGTTTATGAGGTTTTAGCCGTGTTTGCAGCACCGATAGTGCTAAGTTAAGTTTTATAAATAGCTATAGTCGATTCTAAATAAAATAGATACATTATATTTCAACGCGGAACTGGTATAAATTTTTCTGGCGTGCTGTGCCTGCGCAGACAGAGGCTGCGTAAAATTCATCCCAGTTCCACTGTATCGTTTTTATGCTGAATTCTCTATAGATTCAAAAATAGGTGAAATCGCTATGAAACCATTAATTTTTCATAATCCAAACTGCGGTACCTCTCGCAATACGCTTGCCATCATGAAGGCATCAGGCGAGCAACCGGAAGTAGTGGAGTATCTAAAAAACCCGCCGAGCCGTGACGAGTTGGTTGCGCTATTGGCAAAGATGAATATTTCGCCAAGAGAGTTACTACGTAGCAAAGAAGCCATCAATGATGAGCTGGGTTTAGACAATCCTGAGTTATCTGATGACGACATTATCGATGCGATGATGGCGCATCCTATCTTAATCAACCGTCCTATCGTGGTCACGGATAAGGGCGCAGCCTTGTGCCGACCATCAGAGCGGGTGTTTGAATTGTTAGACAATCCAGTGAGCAGCTTTACTAAAGAGGACGGCGAGACGATTTATCATGACAACAGCCAATAGAAATCAACCTCACGCAGAGGGTTTATTTAATCTAGATGACTTGCCCAATATTGATGCCAGTCAATTACAACCGATCGATATTGATTCCTTGGTTGCGCCAACTGACCCACGTCATCCGCCTAAGATACTGGTGCTATACGGGTCGTTACGTGAGCGCTCATTTTCTCGACTGGCGGCCGAGGAAGCGAGCCGACTACTACGTTGGTATGGCTGCGAGGTGCGGATGTTCAATCCGTCAGGGTTGCCGCTGCCAGATGATGCTGATAGCGATCATCCAAAGGTGCAAGAGCTGCGCGAGCTGGCACAGTGGTCAGAAGGCATGCTGTGGGTGAGTCCAGAGCGCCACGGCAGCATCACCAGTATTATGAAAGCACAAATCGATTGGATACCACTCGCACTGGGCGGCGTACGCCCAACTCAAGGTAAAACCTTGGCAGTGATGCAAGTGAGCGGTGGCAGTCAAAGCTTTAATACCGTCAATCAGCTGCGTATTCTTGGGCGCTGGATGCGTATGATTACCATCCCCAATCAATCGTCTATCCCTAAAGCCTTTTTAGAATTCAATGATGACAATCGCATGGATATGTCGCCTTTATATCTGCGCCTAGTTGATGTCTGTGAAGAGCTGGTGAAGTTTACATGGCTGACTCGTGGACGCTCGGCCTATCTGACCGATAGGTACTCTGAGCGGGTGGAAAGCGCTGAGGAAGTGTCGCAGCGTGTCAATCAAAAGTCGATTTAGTCTTTTATATAGTTGACCCACTTCAAAAACGATACAGTGCGGTTGGGATGAATTTTGTGCAGCATCGAAAGATAACAGCACGCAAGGAAAATTTATATCAACTGCACGATAGCATCAGCGTATCGATTTTATTTCGAACTGATTATAGATTCAATCGGCTAAACCAAATAGCTCAACAAAATCGGTTAAAACAAGCCGGTTAAACCAATTCGGTTAAAAAAAGCCAGCTTAAATAAGGTTGCTCCATGCTCGCATTAACTATCTTTATCGTGACTTTGGTTTTAGTGATATGGCAGCCTAAAGGCTTGGGCATTGGTTGGAGCGCGCTGGGCGGGGCGTTGGTCGCTTTAGCGTTTGGCGTGGTGCAGTTGTCTGATGTCGCTGTGGTGTGGGATATCGTTTGGGATGCGACCTTTACCTTTGTGGCACTTATCATCATCTCGCTTATCTTAGATAGGGCGGGGTTTTTTGGTTGGGCGGCGCTCCATGTGGCCAGACTTGGCAATGGACAAGGGCGCTTGTTGTTTCCCATGATTGTGATACTGGGCGCGTTTATCTCCGCGTTTTTTGCCAATGATGGCGCTGCATTACTCCTGACACCGATCGTCATCGCCATCTTGCTACGGCTTAAGTTTTCACCGCCGTCGGCATTGGCTTTTATCATCGCCACGGGCTTTATCGCTGACACCGCAAGTTTGCCGTTAGTGACGTCTAATCTGGTCAATATCGTCAGCGCCAATTATTTTGATATTGGCTTTGGACGTTATGCCGCAGTCATGGTGCCAGTCAACATCGTCTCTGTCATCGCGACATTAGCAGTGCTGTGGGTGGTCTATGCCCGCCAAATCCCAACACACTACTCTATTGCCAATCTTAGCGCGCCTACGTCAGCTATCGAAGATCCGCTGGTGTTTAAAGCCGCTTTTCCGCTATTAGCCTTGTTATTGGTTGCTTATTTTGCCACCGAGTCACTAGGTATTCCTATCTCCTTCGTGACTGGCGCTGCTGCGCTGGTGCTGATGGCAATTGCAGGTCGCTGGTGGCAAGGTGGTCGGGGTGCTGTTGTTTCTGTATCTGACGTCGTACGTAAAGCGCCTTGGCAAATCGTATTGTTTTCAATCGGTATGTACTTGGTCGTTTATGGGTTGGGTAACGCAGGACTGACGGCTTATGGTGCCCAAATACTGAATTGGTTAGGGCAGCAGGGCAATATTATCGCGACAGTAGGCACGGGATTTCTTTCAGCGATCGTGGCTTCTATCATGAATAATATGCCATCTACCTTAGTAGGCGCATTGGCTATTGATAGCGCGCAAGTACCCGCAGCGACTCGCGAGCTGATGATATATGCCAATGTCATTGGCAATGATTTGGGGCCAAAGTTTACACCCATCGGTAGCCTTGCGACATTATTATGGCTACATGTGTTGGCAGAGAAGGACTATAAAATCAGCTGGGGGCAGTATATGAAAATCGGGTTGCTCATTACGCCGCCAGTGTTACTAGCTACGCTGTTGGCTTTGGTGGTTTGGTTGCCGATTCTACCGAGTTATTGAGAAGCTATAGTCGATTCGCTTTAAAACCGATACAGTGCTCGCTACAAAATTACCTCAACTTGGAAGTAATAGTCATCTTTGATAGTAATGCTGACTTTGCCGTTATGGGCGTTGACAATAGCTTGCACAATGGATAATCCCAGACCTGATCCTGCGTGCATAGTCTTGGTTTGATCATGTCGATGGAAGCGCTCAAATAATTTATCCGCATCGCTTTGAGTCAGGGGCTTAGCCAATTTATTAGTTATGGTGATTGTTAACGTAGAGGTTGTAGCTGCTTCAATAATAATGACGCTATCACTAGCCGCATAATAGATGGCATTTGACAGTAGATTGGCAAACAATCTTTGCAACAAACTTTTATCGCCTAGCACTGTGCCAAAGCTGCCTGTTTTTTCAAAAGTTATCTCACGATCTTCCGCTATTAACTCAAAGTAATCTATGAGCTTAGTAATAAGTAAGTCTGTATCGACAGGTTTAAGCTGCGAGTCTTCAAGTCCTTTTTGAGTTTTTGCTAGCAAGAGCATGTTATTAATCAGCGCAGATAATTGCTCAAGCGTGTCATGCTGATGATGCAACTGCTCGATATATTCATTGGTGTTTCTTGTCTTGCTAAGCATGACCTGAGTCTGAGTGCCAAGGGTTGCAAGCGGGGTACGCAGTTCATGCGCGATATTATCCGAGAAGCGGGATAGCGATTCAAAGTTGCTCTCAAGCTTACTCATCATCAAGTTATAAGACTCAGCAAGCGGGCGCAGCTCGCGTGGCATATCACTAACGATGACTCGTTCATCCAGCTTTTCAGGGTTGATGCCTTTCATCTTTTGGACGATAGTAGATAAAGGCGCAAAACCCCAGTAGACACTTAATGCGGCGACTGATACCAATAGCAGGGTAATCGCTATCAATATCATACTGAGCTGGCGGTTAAACTGTAATAAATACTGATGATGGACATCAATAGGCAGGGCGATAAGCGCGAGCATTTGATTGTCTTGAATGATAACGGCGCGGTAACTTCTATTATTTATCTCCACGACAAACTGCTGCTCGTGATGGTCTTGCCATAGAGATGGCAGGTTGAAATCTGTGGGTAACTCATCGGCAAAGCTACTCGGAGCACTAGACAATAAGCGACCGTTTTTATCCGCTATGAGCGTCTTTAGATCGTAGTCCAGCCAAGAGGAATGAAGGTGATCAGAGCCAATCGAGGCTGATGTTGGTAAAGTGGGTGAGTTCAGCGAAGTTGCTGCAGATAGTGAAGAAGGTAAAGTTGGAGAAGCCGTTTCTTCATCGAGATGGATTATGCGCTTGCGTAGATTAAACGCGGCATGCGTAATAATCTCTGAATCCATTTGCTCAAAGTGACCATTTACAGAGCGCTGAACCCAGATATAAATAACGATTTGAGAGATGACAACGAATATCGTCAGTAAAAAAATCGTCCGCCATAGCAGAGGTAAGCGTCGATTTTCAAAGTTATATTTCATTTTATTTGGCTTCAGTGCTATTGGTGGCAACACTATTCATTACATTGTCATTGATGGTAGCGTTATCAGTACTCGTATCCGAAGTATTTATGGCATCCAATCGATAGCCCATCCCGCGCACGGTATGAATTAGCTTTATAGCAAATTCATCATCGATTTTGAGTCGCAGACGTCTTATAGCGACGTCAATGACATTGGTATCACTATCAAAATTCATGTCCCATACTTGCGAGGCGATGACGGAGCGTGGCAATACCTCACCTTGACGTTCTAACAAAAATTGCAATAGGGAGAACTCTTTTGCTGTGAGTTTAATGGCGGTATCACCTCTGTGTACAGTGCGCTTGGCAATGTCCATTTTTAGATCTGCTATTTGCATAATAGTGCTTTTATAATCTGCTTGATTGGCGCGGCGGAGCAGACTCTTTATTCTGACTATTAATTCTGCAAAGGCAAAAGGTTTGGTTAGATAGTCATCTCCGCCGATTTCAATGCCTTTGATTTTATCACTCAAATCATCTTTTGCCGTCAAAAATAAGACGGGCGTATGCTTGCCAGCGGCGCGGTAATTGCGTACCAACTCAAAGCCACTGACATCAGGTAGCATCACATCCATTAACACCACGCTGAACTCATCTGTCATCAAGGCATGATAGCCGTCTAGACCAGTTGTATGATGGTCAACGATAAAGCCCGCTTCAGTTAGCCCCTTTTTTATATACTCTCCAAGTTTTATCTCATCTTCTACTAGTAATACTTTCATTGTTGTTCCTTTAAATATCACTCTGATAATTGGTAGCTTAACACTGAATCATTTTTAGACACGTCTATACATCAATTGGTTCGATTGCCTAGTTGTAATAAAGACTTGTATGACAAGTTTGATTTATTTCTAACAAACATGTCATGTCTGCGTCATTAAGCTGTCAGTCTCAGTTTAGTATTCTCAATCAACGCTAAATATGAGGCTTTGTTTGCTAGAGACGGTTTCTAAAAAATAAAGTTAACTTCTATAAATAGCTTCACTAACAAACATTCTACTTGAATGTCCAATTATTTATCTTTGAGAGTATTATATGAAAAATTATGGTCTTCTAAAAAATGCAGCGCTATTGTCGCTATCGATGTCACTGTCAATGTTTGTCGGCATATCAGCAGCAAACGCGCATACTACCAACCTAAGCACTTCAATTCTTAACAACTGCGATGCGGTTACTCAATTTGCAAAAAATGCGGATCACAATGATGCGCAGATATCTGATGCGCAAATGAAAAGCTATATCGATGCAAGAGTAGCCTGTCAAGTTCAGCATCAAGATCAACACCTGCAAGCTGAGAAGTATTTTGTAGACAAGTATGGTCGAGATCGCGACAGTAATGCTAAGGCAATACTAGAGGATTATGTGCAACATTAAAATCTATAGATGCGAAGATGACAGAATTGTCATCTTGGTGTCATCTGTCAGTCAGAATGAGTAAGTTATCATTTAGGCTGATTTGATAGCCTTAGTCTTTGATAGCTTTAAATTTCAATATATTCTTAAGTTTCAAGATGTTAAAGCCAAATTTAACCCAGCGTAAGCTTTACTAGCTGTTAATCAAATCAAATAAGGAATTATTATGTCACCATTTAAATCAATCATCGTTACTGCTGTTGCTCTAGTCGTTTCAACGTCTGCTATGGCTCATGATCCAAAATTGCACGCACAAAAGGATCAAATGAACTGTAAAAAGATGGAAAAACATATGCAAATGATGCAAAAGATGGATCATAGCAAGATGGATATGAACGACCCTGCCATGAAAGCAATGATGGCTAATATGGGAAAAATGAAGCAAATGCATCAAAAACACTGCGTCAGTAGTGACAATGGAAGTAATGACAGTAAATCTTAAGAATTTTGAATATAGTCCTATGAAATATACATCACTATCAGGCAGCTTTGCTGAATAAGCAGTTTTATTAAGTAAACAGCCGTGCTAAATGAGAGTGGTGTATTAACAAAAATAGATTTTAGGATAAATACATGAAATTCTTATTGGGGATACTTTTTGCCGTTGTTGTTGCGATCGCTGGTGTTTTTGCTGTGGTTACTAGTGGTGTCGTAAACGTTGGGGCCGATCAAGAGCATAGCCCAATGATGTATAGCTTCTTAGAAACCGCTCGCAATCGTTCAATAGAAAATGCCAGTAAAGATATCATCGTTCCAGATTTAGCACAGGTAGACATGATTAGCACTGGCGGTGCAGATTATAAAGATATGTGCGCAGGCTGCCATTTATCTCCTGGTGTAGAACAGACTGATCTTAGTCAAGGCCTATATCCAAAGCCACCTAATTTCACCAATACTGATATTGTTGAGCGTTATCAAACGCAGGCGGGTGCTAGACAAGGGTTTTGGGCAATTAAACATGGCATCATGGCGTCTGGGATGCCAGCTTGGGGCGCAACGCATGATGACGATAGAATGTGGGCCATGGTCGCGTTTATCAGATCGTTACCTGAATTAGATAAAAGTCAGTACACTATGCTAACAACAAGATTGGACGACGATATGCTGGATATGGCATTTGATAGTGACATGATGGGTATGTCAGATGACGGATCTGAAATGCAGCATTAATGATTAAATATATACACAAACGCTTAGGAGTGACTTTATGAAGCGCTATACCAATATGTTTTCTAATGAACACAACCGGTTATCTGGTCGTGTTCTTTTAGTGATGGCGACATCTTCACTACTACTAGCGGCTTGTAGCCAATCAAATACGAGCGCTTCTGATTCAAAGCCTGTAGCGTCTGAACCAACGGTCGCTACGCAATCGGCACAGGTAGCACAGCCCCAAGCTGAACTGACGGCGGTTACAGCTCCTATCATTAACCAAACAGAGCTACTTAAAGATGTCTCCGCCACTGTTTATAAAGATGCCAATTGTGGCTGTTGTAAAGAATGGGTAGGTTATGCAGAAGATAATGGTTTAAACGCCACTGCGCAAGACGTTGCAGACTTGTCGGTATTTAAAGAGCGTTATAGCGTACCACCGCAAATGCAGTCTTGTCATACCGCAGTCACCACCGATGGTTATGTCTTTGAAGGTCATGTCCCGGCCAAGCACATGGCACAATTCTTAGAGAATCCACCTAGCGATGCTATTGGACTTGCTGTACCAGGCATGCCAGTCGGTAGCCCTGGTATGGAGTATCAAAACCAGTTTATGCCGTATCAAATCATGCAAATCAATAAAGACGGTACAACCAGCGTTTATGCCGATGTTGAGTCGCCGCAGCAGCAATTGTAATTTGATTGATGTTTAAAGTAGATCGTTTAGTACAAACTCAATTCCCATTTTATGGATTAAGTTAGGTCATTATTATGAATAATAAAAACATGCTTAACCGCAGGCGTTTTTTGACAGGGTCATCGACGCTACTTGGTGCGTCTATGCTATCGACGCTACCAACCATTGCAAATAGTGCCTTGGGTGCAAATCAAAAAAACGTCGTCATTAACAGTGATAAACCCGATCACAAAGTACCCATACTGACAGGCACAGAGTTTGATCTGTATGTCAGCAAAAAGATGATTACGGTTAATGGCAAGACGAGCATGGCGACGCTTATCAATGACTCATTGCCAGCGCCAACGCTAAAAATGCGCGAAGGTGATACGGTAGTGATTCGCGTGCACAATCAGATGAATGAGTCGACCTCTATCCATTGGCATGGTCTGCTAGTGCCATTCGAGATGGACGGCGTGCCAGGTATTAGTTTTGATGGTATCCCAGCCAATAGCACCTTTACGTATAAATTTACCCTAAAACAAGCGGGTACTTATTGGTATCACTCGCATACTGGATTCCAAGAACAAACCGGTATGCGCGGGGCGATTGTCATTGAACCAAAAGGACGCGAACGTCATCCTACCCAAGAAGACCATGTCATTTTACTCAGTGATTGGACGCACCGTGACCCACACAACTTGCTGAAACTATTAAAACAGCGGGCAGACTTTGATAATTATCATTTGCCAGATTTTAAGAAGCTTTTGTCCGATATTGCCGCAACGGATTTAGAAGCTGCTTTTGATAAGCGCAAAATGTGGAATCAGATGCGCATGATGCCGACAGATTTTACCGATCTGTCTGGTGAAAAGACCTTTACTTATTTGATGAATGGTAAAACCACTGCGGCTAACTGGACGCAACTTGTCAAGGCTGGACAGCCTGTCAAACTACGTTTTATCAATGGCTCCGCGCAGACGATATTTGATGTGCGTATACCAGGACTGAAAATAAAAGTAGTTGGTACAGATGGTAATGATGTCGCGCCTGTTGATGTCGATGATTTTCGTATTGGAGTGGCCGAGACTTATGATGTCATCGTCACACCAACCAAAGATGCTCATACTATATTTGCCCAAAATATCGATCGGACGGATTATGTGGCGACCACGCTTGCTACTAAAAAGGGCGCACGTGCACCAATACCGGCTATGGATAAAGTTGAATGGCTAACCATGGCTGATATGATGGGTGCGATGGGAGATAAAGGTTATCACGCTCGACATGCCAAAACAGAATACGACTTTAAGACCGATATGCGCGTCGATAGTCCACGTATGAACCTTGATGATCCAGGCATCAACCTGCGCAACATTGATAGACAGGTTCTGACATACAGTCAGCTGCGTTCTGTTGATGAGCATATTTTGGCTGAGCAGAAAAAAACCGACTAGAGAGCTTGAGATTCACTTAACAGGCAATATGGAGCGTTATATTTGGGCATTGGATGGGATTATGTTTCGGGATGCTGCGCCTGTTAACATCAAACCTAATGAGCGCGTGCGTATCACCTTAGTCAATGACACTATGATGAATCATCCGATGCATTTGCATGGTATGTGGAGCGATCTGCGTGCGCCTGATGGTGACTTTCAGGTTCGTAAGCATACGATCACGGTACAACCTGCTCAAAAGATTAGTTTTGATGTTACGGGTGAAGTTGGACGCTGGGCTTGGCATTGCCACCTGCTTTATCACATGGAAGCTGGGATGTTTAGAGAAGTTGCCGTTGTTTAATGAACCTTTGAATATGAGCCTTATTATGAAAATATATAAAGTAGGTCTACCGTTTATTGGCATGTCATCTTTGATATTATTAATGTCACCTTTAGCAAATGCTGCTGAGATGTCGCACATGGATCATGGCAGTATGGACATGTCAGGTGATATGTCAGATATGGATCACAGTGGCATGGATATGTCAGGCGATATGTCAGATATGGACCATAGCGGTATGGATATGTCAGGTGATATGTCAGATATGGACCATAGCGGTATGGATATGTCAGGTGATATGTCGGATATGGACCATAGTGGCATGGATATGTCAGGTATGGATCATGGCAGTATGGACATGTCAGGGATGCAAGGCGGTGAACCGCCAGCCGATGCTCGTAGTCCAGATTATTCAAATGGCGTTCCTTATGGAGAACATGGCAAGCCTGTGATGATGGGTAGCTTACCGCTATGGGGCGTGTCAGTAGACGATTTGGGCTATCAGTTCGAGGAGGATCAAATCAATTATGAGTTTGACACGTGGTACGGTACAGACAGCAACCGCGTATCGCTACGTAGCGAAGGTAGTATTCAAACTAAAGATGAGAAAGAAATTGATAGCTTAACCTCACTATCTTACTGGAAGCCGCTTAGTATCTTTTGGAATGGGGAGGCTGGTATTGCTTATGATACCGAAAATGACAAGCCTGCTGTGATGGCTGGCATTGTAGGCACTGCGCCATATTTCA
Organism: Psychrobacter sp. ENNN9_III; assembly: GCF_001462175.1. Taxonomy (NCBI): domain Bacteria; kingdom Pseudomonadati; phylum Pseudomonadota; class Gammaproteobacteria; order Moraxellales; family Moraxellaceae; genus Psychrobacter; species Psychrobacter sp. ENNN9_III. Next base: position 10,661 of record NZ_LNUO01000052.1, on the reverse strand, counting down.
TCGAAACTGACGCTAGAGCCTATGTATATACCGATGGACAAGTCCGTCTGGATCTAGGTGCGGAGTATGAGTGGCGCTTAGATCAGCATTGGGTAGTCATTCCAGAAGTAGAGCTGACGGCATTTAGTAAAGACGATACGGATAACAATATTAGTAAGGGATTTAACGAACTAGAAACCGAAGTCAGGCTGACTTATGAGACACTGAGTCGACAGCTTGCGCCTTATGTGGGTATTAGCTATGAGACTGCCTTGAGCGACGCACGAGATTTGCGACGCCAAGAAGACGAAGCTGTTGATTCTAGTAGTGTGACAGCCGGTGTGAAGTTTTGGTTCTAGTGTTAATCATCTAAGCAAAAAACAGGCTATAACACTAGCTCCGAAAAAAGGCACCTCTTTAGTTAGGTGCCTTTTTTTACTAAATTAAGGACGAAATTATGAATAATCATATGGATAATAAACAGAAACAAATGAACCCCTATGTGAAGTTCACCCTGATGATTTTAACATCGACAGTAGTGATGTTTATCATGATGTACTTTAATACATATAAATGGGATCACGTTTATTTTAGTGAGACCAGAGCTTATATGGCGTTATATATGGGCGCTATGATGGCTATTATCATGCTTGCCTTTATGGGTAATATGTATAAAAAGACCAAGATCAATCTAATGGTCTATGGGATTAGCGTCGTACTATTTGCCTTTGGCATATGGGGCGTTAGATCGCAACAAACGGTTGATCAGGTCGATTGGATGCAAGCGATGATACCGCATCATTCTATTGCTATTTTGACCAGTACCCGTGCTGATATCGAAGATCCGCGTGTGCGCCAGCTTGCTGATGACATTATCGAAGCACAAAAGCGTGAAATCGGTGAGATGCAACAATTGATTGATGAATTGGAATAACTAGAACAGACTATTGCCAATTTCGAGTATTACGTATTCGAGACTATCGAGTAAATAGCTTATTGAAAGGTATACGTTCACCCGCTATTGTTATATCATTACTACTAATAAGGGAATGATAAATAAGGAGTCCTTATAATGGTGATTATGATGCATGGTATGCCTAATGTCGTTATGCACGGCATGATGAATGGTTCAATTCATGGCATGGGATGGGGAAGATCGATAGTCTCCTTATCGTTTACGGTACTGGTTTTTGCTGTACTGATATTGGCTATTTTGGCACTGATTAAATATCTGCGTAAATCAGACTAAGTCTGAGGCTCAATTAAATGGTTAGGCAGGTAAAGCAGAGTAGAAACCACGGCTATCAGCGCTTGATATAATTGGTTCAAAATCTCTACTCGTTGTCTTCAAGGAGTGATTTTATGAAGCATGTTGACGATACAAAGTCTATAGAAGGCGGACAGTACGATAAAGTACCTACTGGCTATAATGGCACAATCTTTATCTGTCCCATGCATCCTGAGGTTAGAGATGTTGAGAAGAGCGATTGCCCAATATGCGGTATGTTTCTACAACCTAAAGACCAAGTTGTTAAAGAGGTCGCTGATTCCAAAGACCATGAAGACAGTCACGCGCATTGTCACGGAGCAGACGCTCACAGCGGCGACGTAAAACCCGTTAAAGGCGGGAAATACGACAAAGTACCAGACGATTACAAGGGTACAGTCTATATCTGTCCCATGCATCCCGAAGTCCGAGACGTTGAGAATAGCGGCTGTCCGATATGCGGCATGGCACTTGAGCCAGAAACGGTTACTGTCGGTGAGGAAGACACGTCTGAGCTTGATGATATGACGCGTCGATTTTGGATTTGTACCGTGCTTACTTTACCGCTATTTATCTACGCTATGGGCGAGATGGTTGGGATAAATTTAGATAATATTGGTCAATATGATATCTCAGGCCCCGTCTCGCAGTGGTTGCAATTAGCGCTTGCTACTCCCGTTGTACTGTGGGGCGCCGCGCCGTTCTTCGTTCGAGGCTGGCAGTCTATAAAAAGCCGCAATCTAAATATGTTTACTTTGATTGCGATAGGCGTAGGCGCTGCTTATATTTTTAGTATTATCGCGACCTTTTTCCCGCATATTTTTCCAGACAGTTTCAGAGATAGCGCTGGTCAAGTCGGTGTGTATTATGAAGCGGCAGCTGTCATCGTAACCTTGGTGCTGTTGGGTCAAGTATTAGAGCTAAAAGCCAGAAGTCAGACCTCGGGCGCAATTCGAGCATTGCTTGAGCTGGCACCGCCAACTGCAAGACGTGTTGATGAACATGACAATGAAGTTGAGGTCGCGCTTGATGAGGTCGTCAGTGGTGATAAGCTAAGAGTTAGACCCGGAGAGAAGCTGCCAGTAGATGGTACTGTACTCGATGGTAATAGCAATGTTGACGAATCAATGGTTACGGGCGAGCCAATCCCTGTCTCAAAAGTAGCAGGAGATACAGTCACTGGCGGTACGGTGAATGGCACTGGCACGTTGCTTATTGAGGCGGTCAACGTCGGAGCAGATTCGGTATTATCCAAAATCGTACAAATGGTTAGCGATGCCCAGCGTAGCCGTGCGCCTATCCAGCGCTTGGTAGATCAGGTGGCTGGCTGGTTTGTGCCTATTGTCATTGTCACCTCCATCATCACCTTTATTGTGTGGGCGATATTCGGACCTGAGCCGGCTATGGCCTATGCACTGGTTAACGCTATCGCAGTACTCATTATCGCCTGTCCTTGTGCGCTTGGGCTGGCAACGCCAATGTCAATCATGGTCGGTACAGGCATGGGCGCACAAAACGGCGTATTGATTAAAAACGCCGAAGCGCTTGAGACTATGGAAAAGGTTGATACTATCGTTGTTGACAAGACCGGTACGCTAACCGCTGGTAAGCCTGAATTGACTGCTATTGATGCGCTGGCAGGTCAAGATGAGGATGAGTTTCTGGCTTTGGTCGCCGCGGTAGAAAGCGCGAGCGAGCACCCTTTGGCAGAAGCTATTGTGAGAGCGGCTCAAGATAAATCGCTTACTATCCCTAAAGCCCAAGACTTTAATTCGACGACGGGTGAAGGCGTACAGGCCGTGGTCAACGGCAAACAAGTCGCTATCGGTAACTCCAAGCTTATGGAGCGTGTAAATAGCTTCGATCAGGATTTATCTACGAAAGCTGACGTGCGTAGAAAAGACGGTGAAACGGTCATGTTTGTGGCGATAGATGGTACAGCTGCAGGTATTATTTCAGTGGCTGACCCTATCAAACCAAGCACCAAGGAAGCTATAGGACTGCTACACGAAGCTGGGCTAAAAGTGGTCATGCTAACCGGTGATAACGAAAAAACCGCGCAGGCCGTCGCCAATAAATTAGGTATCGATGACGTCCATGCCGATGTGTCACCAGAAGACAAAAACCGCATCGTTAAAGAGATGCAAGGCAGTGGTCAGTTGGTTGCAATGGCAGGAGACGGTATCAACGACGCGCCTGCACTAGCGCAAGCAAATGTCGGTATTGCGATGGGCACGGGTACGGACGTGGCGATGGAAAGCGCTGGAGTTACCTTATTAAAAGGTGATTTGATGGGTATTGCCAAAGCCCATAAGCTTAGCCACGCCACCATGCGTAATATTAGACAGAATCTGTTCTTCGCCTTTATCTATAATACGCTTGGCGTACCGATTGCTGCAGGCGTGCTCTATCCCGTGTTTGGGCTGCTGCTTAGTCCTATGATAGCAGCGGCTGCTATGAGCTTGTCGTCAGTCTCGGTGATTGGTAACGCTCTTAGGCTGCGGGGTTTGGATTTATCGAAATAGCACTGGGTATCAAGATCAAACGTAATGTGGTTTAAAAATACCTAAGATAATCTAATAAGAAACAGTGATTGAAAGGGCTAGCACTGCATGCAGTGGTGGCTCTTTTTTATGAACTATAACGATAATTGAACTGTCAAATTCATAATCTTTTAATTTACAAACTTTTCCTGTATCTGAGATTTTAAACTTAAATCAGCATATATCTGTTTGAGTCTGCGGTTTTCTTTAAGCTCTTTTAAATGCTTCACATCAGATGCTTCTATAATGCTTCTATACCACTATATTTAGACTTCCATTTGTAGAAGGTTGAACTAGTGATATCGTATTTACGGCATAGCTTTTTGGCAGGCAACCCCACATCAGCTTCTTTTAAAATGGATATAATTTGCGTTTCAGTGATACGTTTGCTCATGTTAAAACGTTTTATGGATGTTTTATAAAAAACTCTATGGCTAAGGTCTATTAGTTTAGGAAATAGTTATACGAGCATAGAATTTTTATGATTTTTCATCAGCAACTTTTATGCTGATCTCTCGTATATGTTTCTTAGGTTTGTAATTTGGCCTTAAAACTTCTTAATAAAATGATGTCTATTGCACATAACTGACATTAACTGCTCTAGTAGAGCTATGCATTCACATACAAATAAGATACCATCGACAATATTTTCTTAGTCGACTGGTGTACAGCCTACAATATTGTATTTACAGCGATATTTATAACAACTTTATATTAACCTTTTGGACAGTGTTCTTATGAAATTTAGAAAAGATATTAATGGCCTCAGGGCAATCGCAGTTATCGCTGTTCTGCTATTCCATTTCAATCCTTCTTGGATGCCAGGAGGCTTTGCTGGCGTTGATGTCTTTTTTGTAATTTCAGGGTTCTTAATGACTGGAATAATATTTAAAGGGATTGAGCAAGACAGATTTTCTATTCTAAAATTCTATGTTGCTCGCGCCAATAGAATCATTCCTGCTCTAGCATTGCTTTGCTTAGTCCTGATGATTTTTGGTTGGTTTTACCTTACGCCCTTTGATTACAGAGTATTAGGTAAGCATGTTGCCAGTAGTATAGGTTTTTTATCCAACGTCATGTACTGGAGGGAAGCTGGATATTTCGATGCAGCTTCTCTTGAAAAATGGCTGTTACATACTTGGACATTATCAGTAGAATGGCAGTTTTACATTATCTATCCATTGATTCTGGTTGCTATGCGTAAGTTTCTGTCAATAAAGACTATGAAACTTATGATACTAGTGGCAACGGTTCTAGGCTTTATATTTTTGTGTTTTTTCTACTTACAAATGGCCCAATGCCTCTTACTTCTTATTGACTACCAGAGCGTGGGAGATGTTGATTGGTGGTGTTGCTTATTCTTATCCTTTTACCTTAAAGGAGAACAGAAAAAGGTTTGTAGAGTGGATAGGGGTAGCTTTGGTTGTCAGCTCTTATTTTTTAATATCAGCAGAAAATCCTTGGCCAGGTTACCTAGCGTTATTTCCGGTTCTAGGATCGTTCCTAATTATCCAAGCACAGCGTAACGACAGTATTATTACGAGTAATATAGTCTTCCAAAAACTAGGAGCTTGGTCTTACTCAATTTACCTTTGGCATTGGCCACTTGTTGTAGCTATATACTACTTCTCACTAAGTAGCTCTTATATTTATTTAGGTATGGCACTCTCTATACTACTTGGGTTTTTGAGCTACAAATATGTTGAAAAAATCAATTTCAGAAGAGAGTTTGGCAACTTATTTACGTATTTAAAGCACAAGCCTATATACATGGTATTGGCAATTGGTGTCCTAGGAAGCTTTGTTTTTGTAGATAAAGGGGTTGAGGAAAGATTTTCGTTAAACGCATCTGACAAAAGTATTATTGATGGCCTAAAAATACCTTATAGAAATAACGGTTATTGTTTTTATTCATCTCACGACCCAAGTTTTGAGGTAAGCCAAAGTAAGGGGATCGATTGTTATTTAGGTAATAAAGAAAAAAATGCCAAAACATTACTATTTGGTGATTCTTTTGCTGGTCATAATGAACCATTTTTTGACGAGGTATTTAAGGCTAATGACGCATCCTTTCAATCAATAGTTACCAACTGGTGTGTTCCGTCTCTTACCGAAAACTTTATAGGTTCGAAAACGAATAAGGCCTATGAGCAATGCTTATTAAACAGGAAATACCTGAAAGAAAATATGCAAAATTATGAAAATTTAATATTCGCAGGATCGTGGGGTAATGCTTTAGAATTTGAACAGTTTAAAGATGTGGAAAAACTGATTGATGAAGCAGCTAAGCTAGATGTAAATATATTCCTTATGGCAGCTCCTTACGATTACAAAAAAAACCCGTTACAAGGTTTTTATAAAAGTATTTACTTTGATCAACCATTTGATATAGATGCTTTCGATGGTAATGACACATTTGTAAGTAAAGCAAACATGAGACTGAACAATTTATCTCAAAAACATGACAATGTTTATTATATTGACAGAACAATGCTCTATGAAAATAACAACACTTTTGATGTTAATGGAACTAATGTTCCGTACACTTTTGATGGAGATCATATCTCAGTTATAGGTTCAAAATATTCTGCAAAACACTTTATGAACCACAGTAATTACCAAGCTATGATAAATAACTTTGAGTTAAACTAACTGTTTGAGGGCTAAAAGGGGGCGTATGCCCCTTATTGTGGCGTCATAACTAGCGATATACGCTAGAACTGTGGTCACAGCTATCAATACAGCGAATTTCTAGTACAAGGCACTATACATGACCAATAACAACCCCTTTAACCTTATTCCGCTCAATCCTACCGGCAGAAACGAAGAAGACAACGTCAATACTTATGCTCCTGAAGACATGATAACCATATACGAGCAACAGTTTCTCACGCCAGTGCCTGAAAATGAGCTGACCGAGTTTTTACCAGCGCTAAAAGCCTTTTATGATATCGATGATAATACTTTAGATATCAGCGCGGTTATCTTTGACGCTATAACTGACGCTACTATCATCTATAATCACAAGGTAAAGACAGGCGATTATCAGATAGTAGGAAGCTTAGTACCAGAGCAGATTGAAAACAGCGAAGACAATGTAGACGATGAAAATAGTGATAGCCAAGCCTACACGATAGACTGTATGCGCACGTTTTTTATCAATGATGTAGAGATACCTTATCATTTTAATTTATTTATCCAAGGCGATGGTTATTCTACCTTGACCGAAAAAAACACCGTGCTAGAAAAAATATATTGGTTCGTCAATGCTGGATTTGATGAGCACTTATTAGGCAATCCTGAGGATGCCGTAAGCTTAGAGTCTATCAATGAAGAGCTGGCCAGATTGGGTATAAGAGAGATGGATCTGAGCACCATACATCAATTGGTTGATTATATTGAAGACAATCTTATCGATGATAAAATGGCTGAAGCGTTGAATACCCTCATAGATGACGCTGAATAGAATTGGTTTTAGTCGTAGGATGCATTGTACGTACTCTATGAGATAGAGCCAGCCAACATATAGTCAGATTGGTATAAAAAAATGCAGAGAGACTGGAATAAATTTTACAAAGCCTCTGTCAGCGCAGACACAGCACGCAAGAAAAATTTGTACCAGTCTAGCGAATCTATGCAGTGCATCTCTTTTATTTAGTATCGACTATATAAGAGTAGCTATAAACGCTACACGCTTACAAACATCCTAAACAAGCCCAAACTGCGACTCAACCGCTTGCCAAATACGCGCGCTAACCTCCTTGGCAGTGCCTGACGCATCAATGCGACGAATACGCTCAGGGTGCGCGGCAGCAAGCGCAGTAAACCCTACGTGCACTTGGGTAAAAAACTCCATTGCTTGCTGCTCAAAGCGGTCAGCCGCACTACGTTTACCTGCACGGCTCATGCCCTCGAGCACAGGTAAATCAAGCCAAAGTGTCAGCTCAGGCAGCCTTGGGACAAACTGTGCAATAAGCGTCTCAATTTTTGCTAATACCTCACTATTACCCTGCGCACGACCAAAGCCTTGGTAGGCAATAGTAGAGTCCGTAAAGCGATCACAGATGACCCAAGTACCGCGTTGTAATGCTGGGACAATCACTTGCTGAATATGATCGCAGCGAGCGGCAAACAATAGCAACAGCTCAGTGTCATCGTTGATGTCGGTCGTAGGGTCTAATAAAATAGCACGCAGACGCTCAGCGAATGGACTACCGCCAGGCTCACGTGTCCGTAGATAGTCAATACCCGCCGTTTCTAAACGCGTGCAAAGCTGCTCGATAGCGGTTGTTTTGCCCACACCTTCGGTACCCTCAAAGCTGATAAAGCGTCCATTCTTGCTCAGTGTTTTTATGTCGGACGCTCCTTTTTGAATAGCCAGTTGGGTTGCTTGTGTGTTTATGGGTACTGACATGGTATTGCCTTGTATTTCAAAATTGTTTTACTTATTTTTATGCAAAATAAAAAATGGCTATCGAGCCTTTAACACTCGTAACCAAGACTCGTTGCTACTCTCTTACTCTGGCGGTATTTGGGACTTTCTTTCACGCATGACTTTTAAGTAGTCTCTTACCGCTTGGTTATGCTCGTCCAAGCTATTGGTAAACTTATGACCTCCATTGCCTGTTGCCACAAAATATAAGGCTTCGCTATCAGCTGGGTGTAATGTGGCTTCGATAGAAGCAGCAGATGGCAGGGCGATAGGCGTGGGCGGCAAACCATCAATCTGATAAGTGTTATACGATGTTTTCTCATCGATGTCTTGACGGCGAATATTGCCATCGTAGCGGCTACCCATGCCATAAATAATGGTCGGATCCGTCTGCATGCGCATCCCTTTATTCAATCGATTGGTGAATACGGCGGCCACCAGCTCACGCTCTTCAGGCACACTGGTCTCTTTTTCGATGATAGAGGCCATAATCAATGCTTCATAAGGCGTCTTATACGGCAAGTCTGGTGCACGGTTTTCCCAAGCTAGGGTCAATGCTTGCTGCTGGCGCTTATATAGATCAGTCAACACCTGCTTGTCACTGGCATCTTCGCCATAATAATAGGTATCAGGAGTGAACCAACCTTCAAGATTGTAGCTAACAATAGGGTCGTCGCTATTGGTCACTGAGTCAGGCAGTATACCCACCAAATCCAGCGCTTTTGCGATACTGGCATTGTCACTATCGGCGGTCAGTACTTCTTTTTTGATACCTGGGTTGTCGCGTAGATTTTGATACAAGTCTTTAGCGGTTTTGCCTTCGATGACTTGTACTTTTACCATCGCCACCTTCGCACCTTGTTGCAAGACGTGCAATGCTTCTGCTATCGTCGGGTTCTCTGGCAATTGATAGATACCTGCATGCAGCGGTGCATCTACTTGCGACTTGATATAAAACTTGGCAATGCTGGCAGAAAACAGCGGGATTTGCTGTTGCCACTGCGGAAGCAAGCCATAATAAGTGTCGCCCTGTTCAATCGTCACCTTTTGCTTGGGCTGCTCGATACGACCAAACAACGTTTGATAAACCATCACCAATAAAAAGGCAGCAATCAGTCCCAATACCAATAGAATCTGATAACCACGCTGCATAAAAAACGACTGGTTGTCTTTTTTGTACTCGCGCGGGGTGTTTTGACCATTGACCAAAGAAATATCTGTCGCTGGTGCTTTGTCGTCAGTCTCAGTGTCTTGAGATGTCTTAGCAGGGTCGTTAATAGTGCCGTCTCGCTTGTCTGATGGAGTATCATTAGGACGTTCAGGAGGCGTTTCAGGTGTAGGCTTGCTCATGGCAACTCGCGAGGCAGATGTTTGCTAGAATTTAGCATTGAACCGTGTGCTTTTCAATGTTATTTGTTTAGCTTATCGATTAACTTGGCATTTAGGCTAAGTTATATGGCTTAATATTAATACCTTTTATTGGGGTTGATACGTCTACATCCTTTTCTTTTATTAATAATAAAAACTGATTATGAATCTACATTTCGATCAAAGCCTTGCTAAAAACTATAACTCTCAGGCTCAAAAGATTCGGGTACTCAGTGAGGCATGGGTGAAAAACAATGGTTACTGCCCCAACTGTAGCACTCAGCCGTTATTTGAATTTGCTAATGGCAGGCCGGTCGCTGATTTTTATTGTTCAAACTGTGACGAGCAATATGAACTAAAAAAGTAAAAAGGCAAAAATTAAGCAATATCATCAATGATGGTGCTTATAAAACCATGATTGAACGTATCAATAGTGACGATAACCCAAGTTTTTTCTTTTTGACTTACTCCAAAGAATGCACCGTTAATAGTTTTTTGATCATTCCTAAGCATTTTTTTAAGCCGGATATGATTGTAAAACGTAAACCTTTATCAATAACTGCCAAACGCGCAGGTTGGGTCGGCTGCAATATCGACTTGCGTAAAGTACCAGAATCAGGAAAAGTGTTTTTAGTCAAAGACCAGAAAGTCGTAGCACGCGCAAATGTCACCCAGCAGTTTCAAAAGACCTTGTTTTTACGTGAGCAAACACAGCAGACACGTGGTTGGACGTTAGATGTTTGGCAGTGTATCGATAGACTTGATGACAAGTTTTCTTTGCAGCAGGTTTATTCTTTTACCAATGAGCTCCAGCTCAAACACCCTGATAACAACCACGTTGACGATAAAATCCGCCAGCAATTACAAGTTCTTCGCGATAAAGGCATTATTGAGTTTTTGGGTCGTGGGCACTATCGAAAATTATACTAATCGCGTCTCGTTATACCGCTCAGGTTTAGGCTGTCCTCTTCTATTGCACAAGTCCACGTAACAAAAGACGATCACTTCTTCTATTGCACAAGTCCACGTAACAAAAGACGATCACTTCTTCTAAGACTTTTTGCGATGTTAA
>NZ_LNUO01000051.1:0-10009 GCF_001462175.1 Psychrobacter sp. ENNN9_III | reverse complement strand
GCTTATCAACTTGATGCTGATAAGCGTTTTTCTGGTTTTTACGACAACTACAGTTAAAAGATTTGCTTGAGGATCAGATAACTGATGGCTGATAGTGCCGCAGCCACTGGTAAAGTAATGACCCAAGCCAAACCAATAGGCTTCATAAGTGACCAGTTGGTATCTCTGTTGACAATACCAATACCCAATACGGCGCCAACCAACGTATGCGTACTTGATACAGGTAATCCCATAGTAGATGCACCCATCACGACGGCTGCAGCGGCAAGCTCAGCAGAAAACCCCGATGCTGGATGCATTTTTGCCAAATTTGTACCGACTGTCTGAATCACCTCTTTACCAATGAACCAAAGACCGACGATAAGTGCTACACCAAAGGTCAACATCACCGCTGGAGGTACAGCCGCTTGTGAAGCAATTTCATTGGTACGAATAACATCCATAATCGCGGCAAAAGGACCAACAGCGTTGGCAATATCATTTGAACCATGACTAAACGCAAATGCCGATGCTGTAAAGACCTGCATCCAGCTAAACATAATAAAGGTCGCTTTGGTAAGATCCTCTTTGTGCTTACCACGAATACTTTTGGTGTAGATAAAGGTAGCAAGCCAAACCAGCGCCCCTATCATACCCATAATTAAAAAACCCTGCAGGGTAGTCATATTGCTATTGACGTTTTTGAGGCCTTTAAAGACCACAAGAGAGGTCATAACCGTACCACCCATGGCAGCAATAATTGGTACCCACTGCTTAATGGCTTTTAGCGTATCAAGATTACTGCGTTCATGTTCAATCTTATAAAGATCTTTATAATAATCTGTCTCTAAGTCTTCAACCACGCAGTCATCATCTTTATAAATCTCTTGATCGCGTAGCATCGCTGAAGTATAAGCCAGTTGTTCTGACTCTGATAGACTGTCTAAAAATTCTTTGTGGTTTTGTTTTAAGACTTTTTTACTCGCTTTTAGCTTACCGATATGGGCCTCAGCTTTATCATTATAATCAATAATATTTTTCTTAATCTGTCCATACAATAGGTAAGCCAATATACCACCTAACAATGGCGAGAGTACCCAAGAGATAGCAATCGTCCCTATCGTACCCCAATCAACAGTAGAAAATGCACTTGCACTGCCGCCCAAATCAAAACCTAACACAATAGAGCTACCGACCACCCCGCCGATAATAGAGTGAGTGGTTGAGACAGGCAAGCCTTTACGCGTGGCAAACAACAGCCAAAACGCGGCAGCAATTAATGCAGACAACATGACATAAATGAATTGGTTGGGGCTAACGGCTAAGCCGTCCATATCGACGATGCCTTTACGGATAGTATCAGTAACCTCTCCGCCTGCCAGCACCGCTCCCGACACTTCAAATATCGCGGCCACCCCCAATGCTTGAGGAATGGTTAATGTACCAGCACCAACTGAGGTACCAAACGAGTTGGCGACATCATTACCACCAATATTGAATGCCATAAAGACACCAAAAGCGGTCGCCACAATAAATAGCGTCGTCTGTTGACGCATTGTATAATCGAGTCCCCACCATAAAAAATAGCCGGTCATCGCAATCAGTAAAATAGCAAAAAATAAATTGATTCTCATAGAGCCCACTTGTTTGGTCGACCCTGTAGAACTGCTGCTAATACCCATAAATTAATGCGCCTTGCGTAAGCTGATTGAAAATATTTGCGATGTGGATGTATGATATAAAGTAGCGCGTTTATCATACCATTAAGCCGCAAATGTAACGCCAAATCGTTCGATTACAGCATCTTGCGGCTTAAGAGTTCGTTTATGATAATTATAATTGAGATAATGCTATTTGGTCATTTTCATCACGCGCCTATTATATTAAATAATCAGGCGTATTGTATAATGATACTACAAGATTTGTAACTGAAACCTCAAAACTTATATTTTCGGCAGTATATTACTTAGACTAAATACAGAAGATATAAAGCCTATAATTCTCGTTTGTCCTATTATCGATATTCACAATGAATTGTCAAAGAAAACATCCGAATTATTCTCATCAAAACATTCTATGTCTATTTTTTGAGTGCTTTGCAATAAAATACCTACAGTGTCTCATATCTATAAGTGCAGATTTAGCTGCGCAATAGCATGGTCTAGTACCTGTAAACGAGCACAGCGCTTTTCATTGGTTGCGATGATACACCATGGCGCATCAGAAGTATTGGTACGCGCCAACATATCTGCTGCCGCTTGTACATAGTCTGACCATTTGTCACGATTACGCCAGTCATCATCAGTGAGTTTAAATTGCTTATGCGGCGTCTCGCGGCGATCCTCAAAACGCTGTAACTGCTCTTTTTTATCGATGGCAAGCCAGTATTTTATGACAATCGTTCCTGCTGCCATAAGCTCTGCCTCAAAACGATTGATTTCATCATAAGCGCGTTGCCACTCTGGCTTATCTATTAAGTCCTCGACGCGTTCAACCAACACCCGTCCGTACCAAGTACGATCAAAAATAGCAATACGACTCATACGGTCCGTTTGCTCATTTGGTAAACGTGTCCAAAACCGCCATAAATAGGGATGCTGCAACTCATATAACATCGGTGCGCCAATGTTATAAATTTGATACTCACGTGGATCAAGCGGCGCAACCATTCGTTTGATAGCCCCGCCCTTGCCAGCAGCGTCCATTCCTTCAAAGGCAAATACCACGTGGCGACCTTTGCGCGCGCGCAGTAACTCTGCAAGCTTGGTCTGTTTTTTTGCAAGTTGTTTATGATAGTCTGTCTTATCGATCTCAGGATTCTTAATATCTATCAGCTGTTCGGGTATATCTACGGATACAAAGTCTGGCTGACTGTCATCGTCACTTAGGTTAGTGCCACTTTTAGTACTGTCAGAGATCGTACTGGCAATGTCACTAGTTCTTTTAAGATCAGCAGATACAGGTAAGCTGACACTACTTGCCAGCGCTGTCTGCATCGCTTGTAACACCTCATGGCAAAACTCAGTCGCTGCTTGTGATTTGTCCCTACCATCGATAATGACCCAGTCATCTTGCTGCCGCAAGAGTTCAGATGCCACACGGTTAAACTGCGCGACTATTGCAGTATCACTCCAATCAATTTGATATAAAAACTGTGGATCAGCTTCCTTATCTTTTAGACGTGCTTGTAAGGTCTCAACTTCGACATGAAACCAGCACTTGAGTAGTTTGGTGTGGTTTGCAGCCAGATCTCGCTCAAATACTTGCAACTGAATCAGTGCTTGCTGCAAGTAATCTTGCCATTTGGCGACCAGAAGTTCCTGATCTTCATCGTCTTGCATAGCGTTGGTTGCCAGATGCATTACATGATATAAAAGATCAGCATACCAGTTACCAAAGTAGACCATGACATCACCATGTCGCGGCAGGGCTTTGGTATGAGCTTGCCAGATAGGCTGGTATGCAAGCGGAGGATAACCAATCGTTGCTTCAACTTTTAATAATCTTGGATCAACCCACTGACGTAGCTGTTTGACTGCTGTGCCCTTGCCTGCTTGCTCCATACCATTGACGAGCACCAATAATCCGGTTGGCTTATTAGTAGAAGACGGCGTTTGTTGCCGCGTCTCTCGCAGTGCATACTGCGCTGTCACTAAGGCCAATCTTAGTGCATCCTTGTCCAATGAAAACTGACTCAAAGGATTGGGTGTCAAGCGCTGATCTATTAACTGTTTGACCATTTGGTTTTCTGTGGTTTTTTGTTCCCCATCTGATTTATTATGAGACATATGTCAGTTCCATTTTATTTTTATGTGAGCGGTTATTGGTTATCGTCCTTTCATAATAATAACATTCGTTTGCGCAGAAAATCACAGTGCTGTGTAACAGTTTGACATTTGTATTCTAACTTAAATTCTTTTAAGGTAATATATTACGCTAGCGATGCTATTTACCGACATTTATAACTTCTAAATAAAAGTCATTTCCATTTAAAAATACATACCTAACCATACAGGACAAACTTCTATGTCTGCTTTATCTGATTTACAAAAGCATTTAACGCGCTATTGGGCACTACCTTATCATGAGGATGAGGCATTAGATTCTAAGCTCAAAGACGTACAAGCATGGCAACGGGCACGTATTCAGCGTACTCATTCAGAGCTATTTGAGCAGCCAAAGAACAAGCCTATGGCGAATTATTTTCTCACACAACTATATGGCGGTGATGAATTCAAGCTATTGGCCAAGCAATTAGAACGCATCCTGCCAAAAGCAAAAAAACTTGAGAAACTTGCCAAAGAGTCCGTATTGCAGACTGGCACTATGGCTGTTCAGGCCGCTATCTTGGCAATTGAGCTAGATATGCATCTGGCGCAGTGGTTAATAGAGCAAGACCTAGCAGTCAATGAAGAAAACATGCTTAAAGCTTATCGCGCGGTCGATGAAGCAGATGAACGTCGTTTACAGATCAATAATCTAAAAGACGTCTGTTACCGTACTGATAAATATCTCAACTCATTTATGCTGCGTAAGGCTTTTTCTTTTGCCAAAAGTACGGCATATAGCCGTGGCTATCAGCTTTTATACGATTTTATCGATGCAGGTTTTACCGCGATGAAGCCTCTTAAAAGTGTCAGTGGTTTTATTGAACCATTTTGCAAGCGTGAGCTGCAGATCATCGATCAAGTTCATAACGCTGATAGTAACGACAATGTAGAAGTATTTGCTGTATCATAGACCAAAACAGTCGCTAAGTTGAGCATTTTGCGTGCATCATATTGATCAATCACTGTTGGTCGTATAATGCTAGCAAAATGCTTTTACATTTGGATGAAGAGTAATTATGATTGAATAATTATAAAAGCCAAGTAGACACAACAGTAGGCCACAGGAATACTCTATGACCAATGACTTAAAAAACACCAATCACAAGTTCACTAAAAACAGCCATATTCAAGATAAATTAGTCAAAGATAGTATTGTACATAGTGAAAATATTAGTGCAAAGGCCCAAGCTCGCAAAGACCCTACTCCTAATACGTCAAGTCATCGCTCAACGGCAAACAGTGCGGGTATTACAAATACCAATAATAGTGACTTTACTCAACTACAAGACTTACCAACAGGAACACCGCAAGGTCAGCAAACCACTATGCCATATAATGATAATAAAGTAAGTGACAACCCAGCTCCGTCCGCGGACAATCAAAAACCGCGAGTTGCCTTTAACCAACGTGATGACATTAATAACCCGCATACGCTGGATACGGATGGATCAGAAGAGACTCATTTTGGCTACAAGACTGTCAATAAAGCTGAGAAGCAAGCGCGCGTAGCCGATGTGTTTACCTCAGTTGCCAAAAAATACGATATCATGAATGATCTGATGTCTTTTGGTATTCATCGTCTTTGGAAGCGCTTTGCTATCAGTCTATCTGGTGTGCGTGCAGGTCAGCACGTGTTAGATATCGCAGGTGGTACGGGTGATTTGGCCAAAGTGTTTAGCCGTGAAGTAGGTCGTCATGGTCACGTTGTCTTATCAGACATTAATGCAGCGATGCTAGAAGTTGGCCGTGAGCGTTTGATTAACGCTGGCTGTAATAACGTTGACTTTGTCCTTGCCAATGCCGAGACCCTTGCTCCTTTTGAGGATGAAAGTTTTGACTTATTGACTATTAGCTTTGGTCTGCGCAATGTCACTGATAAAGACGCAGCTCTACGTTCAATGTACCGTGTATTAAAGCCAGGCGGTCGTTTATTAATCTTAGAGTTCTCAAAGCCTGTTTTTGAACCACTATCTAAAGCCTATGACTTATACTCTTATCTAAAGCCTATGACTTATACTCTTTTACTGCCTTACCGCTTATGGGCAAGCTTGTAGCAAACGATTCAGAAAGCTATCAGTACTTAGCAGAGTCGATTCGTATGCATCCTAATCAGCAAACTTTAAAGCAGATGATGGAGCAAGCAGGCTTTGAAAACTGCGATTATCATAATCTAACAGCTGGTATCGTTGCAGTTCATAGAGGTTTTAAGGCATAACGCTGATTGCTCAACAATCTCTAACGCTCAAAGCAGTGTTGACAACGCTACAGCATGACCATAATTATTTTTGATATGTGAGAGTATTATGCTAACGGTATTACTTTTGGCAAGTGCCGAAAAACTCATCAATATGGCTATCGCTAGTGATGATATCACTAAAGCTGGCTTGACACCGCTTGCTGGTAAAGTACTGCGGTTAAATATGGTCATGCCTAAGATACAGGTAGATATCTTATTTAACCATGAGCATCTACGTTTTGAGCCCATTACTGCCAATAGTGTGTTTGAGCCACGCGGGCAAAGCTTTGGTCGAGATGCTGATGAACGTCAACAGGCAAACAAGGATATGGGGCGTATTGGCCATAGTCGTCCAGACTGCACTATTAATGTTGAAAACCCCGCTGAGCTATTAAACTTGATACGCGGCGCTGAAGGCAATCTGCCGATTGACGGTGATTACAAAGTCTTGATGCAGCTCAAACAGCTGGTCGCTGGATTTGACCCTGATATTGCAGGTCAGCTCGAACCTTTCATAGGCAAGCCAATGGCAAGTCAGTTGCAACTACTGATATCTCAGCTCAAAAGCAGCTTTCGCCACACTGCCAAACGTACCTTTGACGATGTGAGTGATTGGGCCAACGACGTGACAGGCAATAGCCCACCTGACCCCATCGAAAAAGCAGAAGCAGACAGTCTCAAGCAGCAAATTCTTAAGCTGCGTGCGGATATCGAACGTGAAGAGGCACGTTTGGCCGCTATCAAAGCTGAGCAAGCATGTTTAACCGATAGGTAGATATAGCTTATCCTGTCTTTTTCATCTTATCCGCATTCTTATCTAGACTGTTTGTTTCAAGTAACTACTTAGAGTAACTACTGCCCATGCTATTATCCTATCGCGCCCGTCTACTTGAACTTTGGCGTATTGCTGCAAGCTACCGTATTGATACTCACTTTACGGCTGAGGAGGCTCCACAGCTACAGCCGATTTTACGTTTGATTCGGATGCATCCAGCTGCTTGGGGCAAAAAACATCAGCCCAATGCGATTAAATATGCGCTAGAAGATATGGGCACGCTGTTTTTAAAGCTTGGTCAGCTACTCTCCACCCGTCGTGATTTAGTGCCACCTGAAATTATTGAACAACTTGTTCAGTTACAAGATAAGGTAAAACCTTTTGAATCTGATGTTGTCATCGCTCAAATTCAAGATCCAAGGTATGGTCTCGGTCAGTCTATTGAGACGCTATTTGCACGCTTTGATGTCAAACCGTTAGCCGCAGCTTCCATAGCTCAAGTACATACCGCAGCATTGAGAGATGGTCGTGAAGTTGTAGTAAAGATCGTGCGTCCTAATATCCGCACGACTATTGTTGCAGATTTTGAGCTATTACGTGAGCTTGCCAGTTGGGCATCGGCACGGATTGAAGCGGCACGTGCAATACATATTATTGATATTGTTGAAGACTATCGGCAAGTCATGCTCAATGAGCTGGATTTGACTTTAGAGGCGGATAATACTACTCAGATGCGTAACAACTTTTTGGGTTCGGCATTGATGTATGTGCCTGAAGTTTACGACGCTGCCAAAAACGTTATGGTGATGGAACGCATTCAAGGGGTACCGATCTCACAAGTTCATATATTTGATCAGCTAGGCTATGACCGGGCAACACTCGCTGAAAAAGGATTGACGATATTTTTTACCCAAGTCTTTCGAGATAACTTCTTTCATGCCGATATGCATCCGGGCAATGTCTTTGTAGAAACGCCACCAGTAAAAACATTAGATAGTCATACTCAAGCGGTCAATCTCGGTCATGAACCTCGTTATATTGGTCTTGATTGCGCTATTATGGGCACTTTATCAAAAGACGATCAATTGATTGTAGCGCGTATGCTATTGGCCGTCATGAACAATAACTTTACTGCTATGGTCGATATCGTCAGCCGTGCTGGTTGGATTCCACCAAATACAGACAAGCATGCTTTGATGCGTGATATGAAGCGCACCGTCGGCCCGATGCTACAAAAGTCTATCAATGAGATTGATTTTGCTGGCGTTTTGATGCAGATTTTAGATATAGCGCGTCGCCATCATATGAGCATCCCGCCGCAACTGATGCTTTTACTAAAAACTTTGGTACATGTTGAAGGCCTTGGTCGTGACTTGTATCCAGATTTGGATATTTGGTCATTGGCGAAGCCAATCTTAAGTAGTTGGGTTAAAGAGCAGCTTGATCCTATGCGCAACTTTCAACAGATACGCGCACAGCTACCAGAGATTTTATTGTCCAGTACTGATATTCCAAAACTACTAGATCAAGGTCTGCAGAGTTTGGCTTCACAAGGGTCACGTCAAGACAGTCAGTTGCGTGAGATTCAGCAAATACGTGCCGACATGCTCAATGACCGTCGCCGTGACTGGCTAGCATTAGCAGGATTTGGCCTATTTATCGCCATTGCTACACAAGTAGTCGGCTGGCTATCACCTGTGTTTTACATTTTAGCGATGTTAGCAGTCGTTTGGCGTATCTTAGCTTAAAGCTACCGCTTCACTGACAAGGATAAGTTATGATCAGCTCTCAAGTTAATACCACACCTACTAAACCGGACTATAGTGCCGCTATTAGTGAGCTACAAGCTCAGTTTGGCGAGCAGCTCAGTATCAATCCGACGGTCCGCGAACAACATGGCCATACCATGACATGGCTTGCCAACCAGCCACCAGATGCCGTGCTGACAGCGCAAGATAAGCATGACGTTGCTAAAGCGGTCGCGATTTGCAACCAGCATAAAATGCCAGTGATTGCTTTTGGTATTGGCTCATCGCTTGAGGGCCAATTAAATGCTCCTTATGGCGGACTTTCAATCGATATGCATGCGCTAGATGCTATCTTGCAAGTCAATAACGAAGATTTGACAGTGACTGTACAGCCTGGTGTTACACGTGAACAGCTGAATCATTATTTACGTGATACAGGTTTATTTTTCCCCATAGACCCAGGCGCCAATGCTAGTATCGGCGGTATGGTTGCAACCCGCGCTTCAGGTACTAACGCAGTACGCTATGGCACGATGAAAGATGTGGTACTGGCACTTGAAGTGGTGACAGCGAATGGAGAGATCGTACGAACTGGTACGCGTGCCAAAAAGTCGGCTGCAGGTTATGATCTGACGCGCTTAATGATAGGTTCTGAAGGTACGCTTGGTATCGTCACCGAAGTCACACTCAAACTGTTTGGGCTTAGTGAATGTGTTGGTAGTGGTCTTTGTCATTTTCCAACGATTGAAGAGGCCTGTCAGGCCGTCATGCTTACCATTCAGATGTGCTTACCTATTGCTCGAATCGAATTGCTTGATGCTTTACAAGTAAAGGCCTGCAACCAATACGCAAATCTTGATCTACTTGAGACACCTACCTTGTTTGTAGAGTTTCATGGGACTGAAGCGAGCGTACGCGAACAAGCACAGACTTTTAATGATATTATCGAAGAGTTTGGCGGTACTGACTTTGTTTGGGATACTAATGAAGCTGAGCGCAAACGTCTGTGGCAAGCGCGCCACAATGCTTATCATGCCAGCTCAGCCTTGCGACCAGAAGCAAAAGCGTTATCGACTGATGCCTGTGTGCCTATTTCACGCTTGGCTGAATGCGTAAGCGCCACTGCAAAAGACATTGCAGACGCTGGAATGATTGGCCCTATGGTCGGTCATGTTGGCGATGGCAATTTCCATGTTTTATTGTTGGTTGATAATGATGATCCAGTAGAGACTGCCAAAGCTGACGAGATCATCGGACGGTTGGCTATACGTGCTATCGAGATGGATGGCACTTGTACTGGTGAACATGGCATCGGTCAAGGTAAGCAAAAATACATGGATCAAGAACATGGCAACGCCATACCGCTTATGCAAGCCATCAAGTCCGCTCTTGATCCAAACAACATCCTAAACCCTGGTAAAATCTGGCCTCAGCCTTTAGT
>NZ_LNUO01000050.1:0-19789 GCF_001462175.1 Psychrobacter sp. ENNN9_III | reverse complement strand
GGGGGTACTTTTATCCATAAAGTCGGCGCATTTTTCATTCAAGCGGTCAGATGGTTTCTACTGTATCTGATCAATTGCCACTTGAGTTAATATTCGGCCACGAGCGGTACGTAATACATAACCTTGCTGAATCAAATAGGGCTCAATCACATCTTCAAGGGTGCCGCGATCTTCTGCCATGGCAGCTGCCACTGCTTCCACGCCTGCCGGACCACCGTCAAAACGTTCATGCAAGATTTCGATATAACGCCTATCAAGATGATCTAAACCGCGCCGATCGACTGCTAGCATATCTAGCGCACTAGCAGCGATAATACCGTTGATACTGCCATCCCCTCTTACTTCAGCATAATCACGTACTCGTCGCAATAAGCGATTAGCAATCCTTGGCGTACCTCGCGCACGGCGTGCAATCTCGATAGCACCATCTTCGCTCATTGACACACGCATCAGGCGCGCCGCTCGGCTTACAATAGTCGTCAGATCAGCAATATTATAAAATTCAAGGCGCTGAACGATACCGAAGCGATCACGCAGTGGTGAAGTCAAAAGCCCTGCTCGCGTCGTCGCTGCGACCAAAGTAAAGGGCGGCAAATCAAGTTTGATAGAGCGTGCTGCAGGGCCTTCGCCAATCATAATATCAAGCTGAAAGTCCTCCATTGCAGGATATAGTATCTCTTCAATGACTGAGCTTAAACGGTGAATTTCATCAATAAATAGTACATCACCAGCTTCCAAATTGGTTAGCATAGCGGCCAGGTCACCTGGACGCTCAAGCACAGGTCCTGATGTCGAGCGCAGATTACCACCCATTTCACGAGCAATAATATTAGCAAGCGTCGTCTTACCCAGACCAGGCGGACCAAAAATCAAAGTATGATCTAGTGCTTCATCACGACCTCGCGCGGCACCAATAAAAACTTCCATCTGTTCGCGCACGACTGGCTGACCAATATATTCAGACAAAAGCGAAGGACGAATATTGCTATCAGGAGCATCATCTCCTCCTTCTAGCGGATTAATTAAGCGGTCTTGCATCATAGGTTCTATCATTATATTAAAAAGATAAACAATGTAAAGGCAACAAACAGCATAACCAAACCTAGCGGATAAGTCATGTAAAACGTTTTAAATTACGCATTAAAACGAAAATAAGCGACAACTAGTGTCGCTTATCTATAGGTAGCTGTATATGTAAGATGAGCAGTCTAAAAACCAGATAACTGCTGCAAGGTAGCTTTTAACAAGCTTTGCGTATCAGCAAAGACATCACCGTTACTTTTGGCAGCCTTAATCGCCTGCTGGGCTTCTTTTTCTTTATAACCCAAGCTAATCAGTGCGCCTTCCACCTCAGCGATGATGCTTCCTTCATGCGTTACCGTTACTGGCTGAATATCAAACTCCAAATTACTATCATCGACTTCGATGTTTTTGAGCTTATCTTTAAGCTCAATTAGTAAGCGCTGGGCTGTCTTTTTGCCGATACCTGGTATACGAGTAAGCGCAGTTTCTGAGTCCTGCGCAACATGCATCTTTAGCTCAGCTGCTGACATAGCAGACAGCATGGCAAGCGCCATCTTGGCGCCAACCCCATTAATCTTGATAAGCTGACGAAAGACATCACGCTCTTTTCGATCGATAAAGCCATATAGCAACTGTGCATCCTCTCGTACATGAAAGTGCGTCCAAATGCTCGCTTGCTGCTCCAATTGTAACTGACAAAATGAGGGTAATGGCAGCTCGATATCATAGCCCACACCAGATGCTGTCATAATACAAGCTGTTGGCGCCATTAAATATTGTACTTGCCCAGTAATCAGTCCAATCATAGTAGCTCACCTGTCATAAACACTTGTATAAGAAACTTTTATATAAGGAGCATTAGTATACGTACAACTACTGCCCCCTAAGCAAATCCTAAACCAAACTTTTCAATAAGTTAGCTTATTGGTAAAAATCAACCATACCTTCAAGGCTGATCGGACGGATTTTATGCGCTTGACCCGCAGAACCGAAGGCTTCAAAGCGGTTACTACAGATAGATATCTGACATTGCAACCATAGAAGCTTTAAAATATTTACGTGGATCAAACTCACTAGGATTGTTTGTCAAGTATTCACGGATAGCACCTGTCGATGCTAGACGTAAGTCAGTATCGATATTTACCTTACGCACACCATGCTTGATGGCTTCTACAATCTGCTCAACTGGCACGCCGTAAGTTTCGCCGATATCACCACCATTCTCGTTGATGACTTTTAACCATTCTTGCGGTACTGATGAAGAGCCATGCATGACGAGGTGAGTATTGGGTATACGGGCATGAATCTCTTTTACACGCTCAATAGATAAAATATCGCCTGTGGGCGGACGCGTAAATTTATAAGCACCATGACTGGTACCAATTGCAATCGCTAATGCATCAACATTGGTATCTTTGACAAACTGTTCAGCTTCATCTGCACTGGTCAACAGCTGCTCATGATCAAGAACGCCTTCTGCACCTGAGCCGTCTTCTTCGCCCGCCATACCAGTCTCAAGACTGCCTAGGCAACCAATCTCACCCTCTACAGAGACACCGCAAGCATGAGCAAGCTTGACGACTTCACGCGTTACACTCGCATTATAGTCATAATCCATCGGCGTTTTACCATCTTCACCCAGTGAGCCATCCATCATAACTGAAGAAAATCCAAGCTGAATTGAACGCTGGCAGATGGCTGGTGACATACCATGGTCTTGATGCATAACGACTGGAATATGAGGCCATTCTTCGATAGCAGCGATAATCAGATGACGCAAAAACGCCGAGCCTGCATATTTACGAGCGCCCGCACTGGCTTGTACGATGACAGGCGAGTCACAAGCATCGGCAGCCATCATAATCGCTCGCATCTGCTCCAAATTATTTACGTTAAATGCAGGCACACCGTAGTTATGCTCAGCGGCATGATCTAAAAGTTGACGTAAGGAGATTAAGGCCATAAAAAGCTCTCTGATTGGTTTTAAAATAATAACGTTATTAAAAACTGCAAAAGTATCACTCATTTAGTATGAGGGTTATACTACAAAATAAAGTAAATCCAAAGAATTGAATTCCATTTAGTGGTTACTCGTTGCTAAACGCAAACTGTAGCCATAAAGAATAACCACTGGGTTTACCTACCCAAATTATAGCGGGGTGATTATAGCAAAAATTCCCTCTGCCTCGTAGCAGTTGCATCAGTATTTATTTATCTAGCCAGTTTTCCAAGTAACATTTCATAAGTCACTGGCATCTACGTCAATCTAGCTTGCGTAGCTTATGTCAAATAGCAGACACAAAAAAGCCCTGATTACAATCAAGGCTTATTTAAGTTTTTTAGGGCTTATAGAACAAGTATCCGTCTATTAATTATAACTCAGTAATTCATCTCTCAGTAATCAATAAACTGACTATCTACTTGCTTAGTATTGTTGCTCAGCTTCAACTTCAACTTCGTTTGCGCCATCAGCGACAGCGTCAGCACCTTCAGATACTGCTGCAGCAGTACCTTCAACGACTTCGTTTGTGCCTTCAGCGATAGCATCACCAGTGTTTTCTAGTGCATTGGTAGCAGCAGCACCAGCTGTTTCAGCACCCTCAGCGACTTCTGTACCAGCTTCTTGAGCGGCTACTTCAGCTTCTTGGGCAGCAGCTTCAGTCTCATTAGTAGCTTCTTCTGCATTAACAGCGATGTCATCACCAGCAGATTCAACCGCAGCTTCTGTTTGCTCTTCAGTTTGTTGGCTACACGCAGTGACTGCAAACGTACCAGCAAGAACACTAGCAAGTAACAAATGACGTTTTAACATAATAAACCCCTCATAAATAATGCATGTCAAAATACATGGTGGCGCTATTTTATAGGTAGCAAATAACACATGCAATAATAATTTTCAGTATATTAACAAATAATAACTGCTTAATAATAATCCTCAATTATCAACTTCACATACTTATTATTATCGTTAAAGCATGTTGATAGTTGATAATATCCATATAGACTACCTTAAATGTTAAATCCTATTTGTACATGTAGTGTTACTACCAGCGTGACTTATATTAATATTTGGTAATTATATAGCAATAATACTGTTACCTTTTATACTTGTTTTAGGGCCGTCTGTCTTAAACAATTATTTTTCTGCAATTTGTAAGGCAGCTACGGCAGGTAAAACTTTACCCTCAACAAACTCTAAAAACGCACCGCCGCCTGTCGACATATAGCTTACCCCATCCGCTACCTGATATTTATCAATGGCTGCCAGAGTATCACCCCCACCCGCTATCGAAAACCCATCACTGTCTTGTACTGCTCGCGCTAAAATCTCAGTACCAGCACCAAAAGCGTCTACTTCAAACACACCAACCGGACCATTCCATAAAATAGTTTTGGCGTTGATAATGGCATCAGCCAGCTGCTTAGCACTTTGCGGCGCAATATCTAATATCATATCGTCGGCACCGATATCACTCACCGCTTTAACAGTGGCTTTTGCTTGCTGTAATGAGCCTATAAAATCATCAAAATTAATGTCGTTTTTATCAGCAACAATCACAAATTCAGGCAGTAAGATATCAGTCTTAGTCATGATTTGATGAGCTGTATCGACTAAGTCTGCTTCATATAGCGATGCACCTACGCTGTGGCCTTGCGCTGCCAAAAAAGTATTTGCTATACCGCCGCCAACAATAATCTGGTCACAAATATCAGCCAAGCTATGAAGAACTTCAAGCTTGGTAGATACTTTAGAGCCACCAACAATGGCTAACATAGGCTGGGCTGGGGTCTCAAGCGCTAAACTTAATGCATCTAGCTCAGCTGCGAGTAATGGACCGGCACATACCGTCTTATTAGCTTGACGCATGGCTTGAGTCACACCTTCAGTAGAAGCTTGCGCCCGATGAGCCGTGCCAAATGCATCCATCACAAATATGTCACATAAACTGGCATAAGCTTCTGCCAGCGTAGTCTCATTGTTTTTTTCGCCTTTATTAAAACGGACATTTTCTAATAAAACCACTTCACCAGCTGTAATATCTACGCCTTGATTAAGGTAGTCATTGCTAAGCGTCACTGGCTGCTTTATTTGTCCTGCTAGATTGGCCGTTAAATACTCAGCGACTGGCGCAAGAGAGTATTTCGATTCAGGAGCGCCTTCTGTTGGACGACCTAGATGTGAACATACAATGACAGATGCTCCCTTATCTAACGCCATCTTGATAGTTGGTAAGCTGGCCTGCAAACGTGCATCGCTCGCTACTTTGCCATCTTTAATAGGTACATTAAGATCTTCTCGGATCAACACTACTTTATCTGTTAAGGTCAGCTCACTCATACGTAAAAAATTCATTATCGCTCCTAGGCTACATTGATTATTTTATCTACCGTTTTAACAAATTAATTTAACTGCTATTACTGTATGAGCCGTAGTTTATACAATAGAGCGCATTCATTCTAGGCAAAAAACAAGCTTAACCGTAAATTCTTCACAAAAATTCACCACTACAAACATTTAATATTCATTATTGAGAATATATATGCAATCAGTAGTCATAATCACAAGATGTCTTGAAGAGTTAGTAACATTTCGTGGTGGCACTGATTCATCGATCAACTTAATATAGGAGACTATCTATTTACAGAAAACTTTACCGTCCTCTTTTTATAGGTAATAGTTTTATAGATAATAGCTTTATAAAATAGAAAATAACAATAACCCATTTGGAGAATATAATGAGCATTGATTTTGACGCTGCCAAACAAGAATTACTAAAATTAAAAGAAGAGTATGAAACTCGTATCGATAAAATCGAAGATCATATTCAACATCCACAAGACAGTTTGAACGAGCATTGGGAAGATCAAGCCATATCGTACCGACAAAACGACATGCGAAAAAATTTATTGAGTGAAGCAAGGCAAAGTCTTATTTATGTCGAAAACGCATTAAGCCGTATCGTACCGACAAAACGACATGCGAAAAAATTTATTGAGTGAAGCAAGGCAAAGTCTTATTTATGTCGAAAACGCATTAAGCCGTATCGAAAACGGTACTTATGGTGAATGCGAAGTGTGCGGTGAACCAATAGAAGAAAAACGCTTAGAAGCATTACCATATGCGACATTATGTATGAAGCATGCTGAATAGGCTTTTTGTATAACGCCTTATTGAACTTTTAGACAGGTATTTACCAGTTGGTAAGTGCCTGTTGCCACTTTTGACAACGCTCCTCTATCGACTGTATAGGCAGATCCATAATATCACCAACGACGGCAACATAGGCAATAGGCAGTCCTTTTAATTGATGAATGTTTTCAGCCGTTAGTCCCCCAATGATACAAACGTCAGTTTTATTGTCAGCAGCTTGTTGGCAACCATCGATAAGTTGTTGTCGAGTAATGGTATCGGCTTTAGGTTTAGTCGATGAGGCAAATATAGCACCCATAGCAATATAAGTTACGCCTGAATATATGGCTTTTTTAATGAGTGTTACATCTCCATGACAAGTGCGACCAATGATTTGATTGGTTTTTAGTTGTTGTCTAGCTTCGCTAATAGCACCATCTTGTTGTCCAAGATGCACCCCTACGCCAAGCTTGGCTGCCAACGCAAGATCATCGTTTATAATGACTGGCACTTTGTAACGCTCAGCTAAAGCGACTATTTTTACCGCTTCAGCATACAGCTTCTCTTGACCATTTGGCTGCGCTAACACCTGCTTTCTTCTGATTTGTAACAACCCTATCGTACCTGTCGCCAGAGCCACCGTTAATTTGGCATAAAGCAGATCGAACTCATCATCATTAGTCAGCAGATACAGCATAGGTCCTGTTTTTGGTGTATTTTTTGGTTTGTTTGGAGTTGATATTTTAGTCATCACTTATCCTTAGGTTCAATGAATACAAAAAAAGACCGTTATCTTAGATAACAGCCCTTTATTGTCTACAAACTACAAGCTTTATAACCGTTTATATCAGCACTTTATACTGTCTGACGCGTGGCTAAACTGGTTAAGATATTTTTAGCATCGCCCCAGCGAGTCGCTGAACTATTAGCGCCTAGAATCACAATGATAGCAGGGCGGTTGTTGACACGGGTTTCCATGACCACGCAACGACCCGCTTCATTAATGAAGCCTGTTTTAGAAATACCAATTGGATAATTACCTGAACGGACAAGGCTGCTGGTATTATTGGCTTTATAAGTACGGTTGCCACTTGAGTAATTGGCCACAAAGAAGTCATAGCTTTTGGTGGTAGAAAAACGACGAATAACATCATAATTACCCGCCGCACGTACCATTTTTACCAAATCATTTGACGAGGCAACATTGCGCTTATCAAGCCCTGTTGGATCACCGAAGAATGCTGTTGTCATTCCTAACTCTTGAGCTTTACGATTCATTGCACGTATAAAAGCGTTATAACCACCTGGATAATTGCGCGCTAAGCTTTTTGCAGCAGGATTTTCTGATTTCATCAAAGACATAAGTAATAGTTCAGCACGATTCATACGATCGCCTGACTTTAAGCGCGAGCTTGCACGTTTAGGACCTACAAAATCCTCTGGATCAAGCGTAATTTCTTCACGCATATCAAGACCAGCATCTAGCACAACCATTGCCGTCATTACCTTAGTAATACTGGCCATAGGACGAGCAATATCTGCATCTTTTTCATAAATAGATTCACCAGTTTCAGCATCGATAACTGCCACACTACGTGAATCAGTGCTGATCGGAATCATGCTACTGCTACCAAAACTACCACGGTAAGTAGTGTTATATCGGTTGCTGCTACTACCATAGCTGTTAGAGTTAGTAATACTAGTAGTACCATAACCATTATCGATTTTTTTGATAGGCGTAGAAGCACTTTTAGAGCTATACATAATGTTGCGTGCTTCTGATAAGCTATCAGCGCCGCCCCAACTGACACGTGCACTAGACTCAGCAGGGCTACCATTAATACTTAGCGCCGCTTGTGCTGCACTGCCTAAGCTTAATGAAATCATGGCAGCAACCAGTTGCTGTTTGGTTAATGGTAAATGTTTCATTCTTCCCCCTGCTATTGGTCTTACATCAATTGCATATTAGTATGCAC
The DNA here is from genome assembly GCF_001462175.1 of Psychrobacter sp. ENNN9_III. Lineage (NCBI taxonomy): Bacteria > Pseudomonadati > Pseudomonadota > Gammaproteobacteria > Moraxellales > Moraxellaceae > Psychrobacter > Psychrobacter sp. ENNN9_III. Next base: position 11,659 of record NZ_LNUO01000050.1, on the reverse strand, counting down.
AACTGATTAACGTAGCGTTTTTGATGGTGTTTGTAGACACTCGTATAGAGTTTTTGTACTTTTAGTGTATCATGGTTTGTACATAAGTTTAACGTATCAAGCTGACTTCATAAGATTTTTTTGTATATATATAAAGATTATTACAATTGCTTTAAGTTTAAGTAATAGTACTCAACACTCAAGAAATATTTGTTATAGTTCATCTCTGCTTTAAATAGAGGGTTTTCTACATTGTTATTAGTAAGTATTGTCATTGTGAAACAAGCAATTTTGTATAAGTCACTATAAAACAAGATTATTATAAATAGCAACATCGATGTAAAATAAAATACTTGTACTAAACTATATAGGATAAGTCACTATTAAATAACATATTTATCTCATAGCCAGTTCTCATCAGTAGTTGGCTATCTCAATGCGTATTAAACTATCAAATAGTAAAACTAGTAAAGAGTATAACTATGATTCGAGTATTAGTAGTAGATGATCATGATTTGGTACGGATGGGTATCAGTCGAATGTTATCTGACAGTGCAGATATTGAAGTAGTGGGTGAAGCTGATAGTGGTGACATGGCATTAAAACTTGCTAAGCAGCTTAGTCCAGATGTGGTTCTATTAGATGTCAATATGCCAAACATTGGAGGACTTGAAGCGACAAAGCGTCTAGTGCAATTAGACATGGGGATAAAAATACTAGCAGTAAGTAGTATGTCAGCGCAGCCTTACCCATCGATGCTCCTTAAAGCTGGGGTTAATGGTTATATCACTAAGGGTACACCGCTTGATGAGATGATACGCGGCATCAAAAAAATATACCAAGGCGGACGTTATTTTAGCCATGACGTTGCCGAGCAGCTAGCAGAAGTATTGTTATCGGATAAGGCCTCCTCGCCTTTTGACTTACTAAGTGATCGCGAAAAACAGGTCGCTATGATGGTTGTTAACTGTCAAAGTCCCCAACAAATTGCAGACCAATTATTTGTAAGTGTAAAGACCATTAATACCTATCGCTACCGTATTTATGAAAAAGTTGGCGTAGATAGTGATGTTAAATTGACTCATCTAGCCATTCGCCATGGGCTGATTCAGCCTTAATGCCAAAGCCATGTGTAATTTTAACTGGTCTATTGATCTTTACTCCTCCCCTTCGGTTATTTTATGAAACCTGCTTTTAAAACCTTTAACGCCATACTGCAGTCTCTAAAGCAGGATAACACCCTACCTGTCTCACAGTTACGTAAGCTTGGGATAATCTATAATGGTTATCGTTTGGTGGTTAGTGCATTTTTATTACTGATGGCATACGCCAATATTAAAGCTGACACCAATTTATTATTACCAAGCTTATTGCAACAAACCGCTCTTGGGTTTTACGTCATTCTTAGTCTGATTTTGCTCAGTTTATTCTTAGTTGCTACCAAGCAATTACAACGCCAGTTAGTGTTTGGTTTGGGCATTGATGTCATTGTATTAAGTTTATTGTTATACACCAACGGTGCGCCAGACTTACAATTGACGATGCTATATATGGTTGTTGTAGCAGCAAGTTTTATGTTGCTGCGTAGCTCACAAGCTCTCGTCATTACATTACTGGCGATTTTATTTGTTATTTATCAGCAGTTTATGAGTCTCACCAACTTAGGAGATGCCCTACTAATGTCAGCCAGCTTTTTGGCGGTTGGTTTTTTGAGTTGGTCAATATCTCAGCGTTTGGTGCACGTCGAAAGATTTATAACGCGCCAAGCAGAGGAGGTAGAGCGTCTCAATACGATTAACCAAGAAGTTATTAGTCAAATGCTCAATGGCGTTATGGTGATTGATAAGCAGCATATTGTATTGGCCAATCATGCAACTTACCAGCTATTAGGTATTCCTGAGACCCAAACATCGCCGTTCACAGAAGTATCTTCTAGTTATGGTGATGCCAAACCGACTATTAGGCAGCAGCAGCGTAGTTTTAAAAACCATCATAATCCGTTGTATGCCTTTCAACAGGCCTTGGCTCATCAACATAGAGCCCTACTCAATAGTTGCCTATCTGTCCCTACTAATCAATCAAGAAACTTTGTTTACGAATTGCCTGAAGCAGCCACTGCTTCTATTACAAACAAACTGCGCGTACAAGTGATCCCACTAAACGACGGTAGTCAACTCATATTGTTTGAAGATTTGCGCCGTGAACAAGCCAATGCTCAACAACTAAAACTGGCCTCTTTAGGACAGCTAACGGCCAGTATTGCGCATGAGATTCGCAATCCGCTTGCTGCTATCTCACAGGCCAGTCAGTTATTGATGGAAGACATGAATGATATAACTGACTCAGACAATAGCGAGAGTCAAGCTGCCATGGATACCAATGGCAATAACGAGCTATATAAGATGATATTTGCACAAACCAAACGTGTTAATCGCATCATTGAAGACGTGCTAAAACTATCACGTCAGCAGCGCTCTAATAAACAGACCATAGAGCTTGAGACTTGGATGCCACAATTTTTAGAAAACTACTTTCGTGGCAATGATATTTTTTTGCATGATACCTCTCATCCCGTAATACAGTTTGATACTCATCAATTAGAGCAAATACTGATTAACTTGATCAATAACGGTTTGCGTTACTGCGGTCTTATACATCCGTATGCTTACGCTGAGATTGAAATATACTGCGTGCAGAACGATGTTATAATCGATGTTTTGAATGAAGGTGAAGGCGTCGCTCCAGCTGATGTAGAGCATTTATTTGATCCATTTTTTACGACTGATAAAGCAGGTACGGGACTGGGGCTTTATTTGTCGCAAGCCTTTAGTGAAGCCAATCATGCAAGGCTACTTTATGTCGCTGAGCACGAAAAAACCTGTTTTCGTTTGATCATACCGACCGGCTCTTGTTCAGAAGAAGTTTGGGATGACGAATATTAAAGCTGGAGATGTCAGTAATATTTATACCAATAGCATATTGATTTTTATCCGTAATATTGATTTTATCCGTAATAAACACAACGCACATGTACAGTTAACGAAGATGAAAAGTCTTACAGATAAAGGCTTTCTATTTATTTATAATAAATATTCGTTTAGTCATTTGTATCAATTAAGCAATCATGAGGTTATGTATGACAGCAATCGCGCTAGTCGTCGATGATGAAGTAGATTTATGCCGACTTATGCAAATTACGCTGACAAAAATGGGCATCAAAAGTGATGTAGCTTATAGCCTATCACAGGCAAAATCTTGTCTAGAAAGTAACCATTATGACTTTTGCTTAACGGATTTGCAGTTACCAGATGGCTCAGGATTGGAGCTGGTCAAGCAGATTAGTAGTAGCTCTAATACACCTGTTGCTGTCATCACCGCCCACGGTAGTATGGATTTGGCTATCGAAGCACTTAAAATCGGCGCTTTTGATTTTGTGAATAAGCCACTTGAGTTACCACGTCTACGCCAACTGGTCGAAAACGCTCTTAAAGTTATTCATCAGGACGAAGGTGTTCAAGAAACTGATGAGGTTACGCCAGAGCAGCAGCTACTAGACAGTCGTCTTATCGGCAATTCTGCTGTTATGCAAACTCTAAAAACAACCATCGTTAAGCTTGCCCGCTCACAAGCGCCAGTATTTTTATCAGGTGCTTCTGGTACGGGTAAAGAAGTGGTCGCCAGACTCATTCATGATTTGAGCCCGCGCCGTGATGGTAGTTTTGTCCCAGTGAACTGCGGCGCGATTCCATCTGAGCTTATGGAGTCAGAGTTTTTTGGACATAAAAAAGGCAGTTTCACGGGTGCAGTGGCAGATAAGCAAGGTTTGTTTCAACAAGCCAGTGGTGGTACGTTATTTTTAGATGAAGTTGCAGACTTGCCACTTGCTATGCAAGTAAAGCTATTACGCGCTATTCAAGAAAAAACAGTACGGGCTATTGGTGACACCAAAGAGATACCTGTAGATATTCGTATCTTATCAGCCACTCACAAAGACTTAAGTCAATTGGTAAAAGACGGAGAGTTTCGGCAGGATTTGTACTATAGAATCAATGTTATTGAGCTCAAACTTCCCATGCTCAATGCGCGTCGTGACGATATCCCTTTGCTGGCCAAGCACTTTTTAGCGCTGATATCTGAAGAGTGGCAGCTAGATACGCCAGCACAGCTGACTGAAAGTGCTTGTGAGCGCTTGCAGCATCATGAATTTGCAGGAAATGTTCGTGAACTACGTAATATATTAGAACGGGCAATTACCCTAGCAGAAACCACCATGATAGATGACACCCATCTAGGATTGCCCGAACTTAGCGATAGCGTTACTGCTGACTCAAAAGATACGGCAAATCATAAGGATAACAGTACTGCATCTACAGTAGATGACGAGCCTATGATACTACAAGTTGATGGCCCCAAACAAAGCGTCAAAAATAATAATAGCGGACATCTTTCAAACAATTTGCATCCATATCGTACCCATACTCAACACTATTCTTCAGCGTTTCAGATGTCCACCTCTAAATCTGATAGTGTTAGTACTTCATCTGTTTATAATCAAGACCGCCGTAAGTCTGAACAGTTTGTTGACGACATAAACACTCAACCCTCACTCGTCAGTATTTCTGAAGCTGAGTTGCCTCAAAAAGGCCTAGAAGCCTATTTACAAGAGCAAGAAAAGCGTTTGATCATTAAGGCGCTCAATCAGACCGATGGGAACAAGACTCAAGCAGCAGAGTTGTTAGGTACGACCTTTCGCTCGTTACGCTACCGGATGAAGAAGCTTGAGATTGATGAAGATTAGAGCCATTACTCATAAGCCATCTTTTGCTGTATCAGTCATGCTATAGTTATTATCTTTTTTTACAAAATGAAGTCCTGAAGAGTGTACTTGCGGTCGCAATATATCGATAGCCTGTTGCTCCCATGTACGCTCATTGCCAGATAAAGCTATATCAGGCTGTACGCCTATCTTATCGATTTTTTTCCCTGCTGCTGTTAAATAGTGAGCCACTGTCAACTTAACGGCTTGCTCATCATTAAGTGGTATGACTGATTGCACAGATCCTTTGCCGTAGCTTACTTCACCGACGATAGTTGCACGTTGTTGTGTCTGTAGACTACTTGCCAGCACTTCTGCCGCTGAAGCAGAATAACGATTTTGTAAAACCACTACGGGTAAAGGTTTAAGTAAAGCGGTGTCTTGGGTGGATAAGGTACGCAGCTTACTTTGTCTACTCTTTACCTGTACCACGTCAGTATCGCTCATAAACAAACTGGCTACTTTTACAGCCGATGTCAGTACGCCACCTGGGTTGTCACGCAAATCAAGCAGTACTCCGGTAACGGGCGCATCAAGACTGGTTAGGCTTTGCAAAATCTTTTCACGTGTATTGTTTTGAAAAGCAGGAAGTTTAATAACAGCAATACCATCAACAAGCCGGGTCTCGATGTTTTGTCGATGAGTATTGTTGCGCTGCAATGTAATAACACGCTTGCGTCGACCAGCTTTGGAAACGGTCACATCAACCTGCGTGCCGGCAATCCCGTTAAGTAGCTGCTCTACATCATCAGACTGCCTATCACCATCAATCTTAAACTCGCCAATCTGATGAATATAATCCCCAATAGTAATACCTTTTTTATCAGCAGGCGACTCATCTACGATATCAGTCACTACCCAATATCCTTCATCTGGTTTGTATACTGCCTTTAAACCAACATCTCCCACGTCACCTTCGGTAAATGCACGTAGGTTTTCATACGCTTCAGCATTCAAAAATTCAGCATGACTATCAAGCTTAGTCAACATACCACTCATCGCATTATCGAACAACGCTTCGTCGTTGACAGGATCGATATATTGACGACGTACTAAGTCCACCACTGCGACAAAGGTTTTTAAGGTTTCAGGAGAGATGGCGTTTAAAGACACTTGCGCAACTTCATCTGGTATATTAGTCAAATCAGCCTCTACTGTCTCGACTGCGGCAGCATCGCCTAATGCATCTATATCATCATCTGTCTGGTCAACTGTATTCTCTTCAATATCTAAGTCATTTACGCCTACTGCTTTCCCATCTACTGTACTCTCATCAACATTCAAACTGATCAGTTGCAGGTCTGCTGTAGGGTTATCAGTGTTCATACTCATACCAACAGGCTCTGTGCTGGCTGCCTGTACAGGTATATTGATACCAGTTATCCCAAGTACCCCAACTACTCCTATCTTTAGCGCAGAATCACAGATAGCAAATGGTAGCAATTTTGACTTAAATAGTATGGCTGATAGTTTTGAAGACAACGAAAGCATAAAAGGACTCATATAAGATAAAGAACATGTATCACCCTATCATTGTTATGTGATTTCAAGCTCACTAAAGAGGAGCTAATGGGTCTAAAACAGCAACACAATAATAATAAGATATAGTCGATCCAGTATAAACTAAGTACAGTGCTACTAAGATAACTTTTCCTTGCTTACTGTACCTACGCAGCTCGATGCGGCACAAAACTTATGTCAGTAGCGCGTTATAATTTTTGTACTTGTTATATAGGACTGACTATAGCATTAAGATTCCACCAAAAAATAGCGTAATATTGCAAACAAAAGGGGAAAGATAAACACTATCCTTCCCCTTTCTTCTAAAAAAGTAACATTTGTTATAAGGTAGGAATCAGCAAACTCTTACCTGTCATCTCAGCTGGTGGCTCGATATCCATTAATGTCAGGATAGTAGGTGCGACATCGCTTAACTTACCGCCTCTACGTATTCGTACATTTTGCTCACCAACATAAATAAGAGGAACATGTTCCGTTGTATGTTGAGTATGCACCTGCCCGCTTTCGTAATCTTGCATCTGCTCGCAATTGCCATGATCTGCTGTGATTAACATATCACCACCCGCCGCCCGTACCGCCGATTCAATACGTCCGATACATACATCAAGCGCTTCCACCGCTTTCACCGCTGCATCAAAGATACCCGTGTGTCCGACCATATCACCATTAGCGTAGTTGACAACCAATACGTCATATTTTCCTGACTCAATAGCAGCCACTAATTTATCGGTCACTTCAGGGGCACTCATCTCAGGTTTTAAGTCATAAGTCGCTACATCTGGAGACGGCACTAGAATGCGCTCTTCACCCTCATATTCTGCTTCACGGCCACCACTAAAAAAGAAAGTCACATGCGCATACTTTTCGGTTTCAGCGATACGCAGCTGGGTTTTGCCCTGATCCTGCAAATACTCGCCCAGTGTATTTGTTAGTGAGGTTGGATAATAGGCAATGCTGGTTTTTGCATTATCTGCCAAGACGTCTGAGTACTTGGTCAACATCACAAAGGCAGCAAGCTTTGGTTGCTTTTGACGAGCGAAACCTGAAAACTTATGGTCTGGTAGCACAAACGCTTGCGCAAGCTCGCGAGCACGGTCAGCACGAAAGTTCATAAAGATAAGCGCATCGTTGTCTTCAACAGTATATGGCATCTCATCACGTCCAATCACGGTCGTTGGACTAACAAACTCATCGGTCTCACGTGCTTTATAAGCCGCTTGGACAGCCCCATCTGCTCGCGTTGCTAGGCGATCAGCCCTACCTTCAGTAATAAGCTCATAAGCTTTTTGGACGCGATCCCAGCGGTTATCACGATCCATCGCATAGTAACGCCCGATAATACTGGCAATCTGCACGTGGCCACCTTCATAGTGTGCATTGAGTTTATTAATATAGTCACGCAGACGATTGATATACTTATCAGCAGACTTCGGCGGCGTATCGCGTCCATCTAAAAAACAATGCACAAAGACGTTTTTGGCACCATGTACCAATGCAGAATGACACATACCTTCGATATGATCTTGATGCGAGTGCACACCACCATCAGACAGCAGTCCCATGATATGGACATTACCACCTAACTCGTTAGCAGCTTTCACTGCCTCAACCAATGCTTCATTTTTATAGAATTCGCGATTATTAAGCTCATTTGAGATACGGGTTGAATCTTGATAAAGGACACGGCCAGCGCCAAGGTTCATATGCCCTACTTCTGAATTACCGAACTGACCATAGGGTAAACCAACGTCTTCTCCTGAAGCTGATATCAGGCCATGCGGATATTGCTGATAAATATTATCTAAATTTGGCATATTTGCAGCAGCAATAGCATTGTCTTTTTCATCTTCACGATGCCCAAAGCCATCCAATATCATAAGGACATGGGGCACTTTTTTGTTAGGATTATTAAGCTGAGCCTGACTGTCAGTGATAGATTCTGATTGTTGTTGCGTATTGGACATAGATTACCGCTCCTCAAGTGAATGAACGCCTATAGTGCTATATTAGATTAAAGTGTCTATACTACCACAAAACTCAAAATAGCTGAAAACTCGACATTTTTTAACCAGTCTATAGGGCTTTTTAGATTTTTACTAAATCGAAGTCATGAATAGGTAAAACAAAGATTAAGGCAAAGTATTAATCTGTAAATCAGGCTTGCAATCAGTTATACCATTAGTTAATATAAAAATATTCTAGAGTGTTGGCTAGTAGATGTTTATTCCCTGAGCCGATAATGCTTTACCTGGATGTGCTATCTATTGCTTCATTGTGTATGCCTGCATCGCTTGCGGTGTATCAGGAAACCTGCCGAGGCAATGACACATCCGCCCTGAACTTCACGGTTCATGGGTCACCATCTTACGGCGGCACTCTGGTTGTTATATTCGGTTATGCTATCTAGGTTATAACCATTAAAAGCCCCTTTTGTCATGGACAAGAGGGGCTTTTTCTATATCTGATGTTTATACAATCTTGTATTGTCATGTCTATAAACTATTCGTCATTGGCAGACTTAGTAATTTTCTTTACATCTTTTGGGACATTTTTGGCTGTGCCATCAACCGTAGTATGTTGTTTAAACACATCACCAAATGGATTCTGTTGCTGCTGTCCGAATGGATTTTGACCGCCCATTCCGCCTGCACCGCCAAACGGATTTTGACCACCCATACCACCAAACGGATTCTGACCGCCCATCTGTCCACCCATTTGTTTTGCCATCATCTCCATCATTTTTTGTTGATTATTCATGACATAGTTATTAGCTATATCTTTAAGCTTCTTTTGGACGGGAGGTAGTACGACGAGCAACGCCAACACATCGCTAATAATACCTGGAATTAATAGTAAAATTCCTGCAGCTGCCATGGCCACACTCTTGAGCATGGTCGATTCTTGCGGACGCATGGCAGGGTCCATCATACCTCCTGCTTTCATCTGTTGGGCCATCGGATTGAGAGCCGACATACCTTTACGAATAAGAGAGATACCGATGACAGCGGCGACAATAAACCACATAAATACAAGCCAGCCACTCATAAACTGAGCAAGCAAATACCATATCAGCATCTCAATAATAAACCAAACGATGGCAATACCAACTATCTGACCCATAAAGCGTCGTCCTATCAAATAAAAACTATAAAATTAAGTGCCATAAAATTAAAATGGCTAACATGTCATGTATATGGGGATTGATTGCTATACTATCAAACTTAAGGCTAATTTTTAAGCCATAAAACAAAATGGAAGTAAGACAGAATACTATGACAATTATTATAGGGATTGATCCTGGCTCACGTATGACGGGCTACGGAGTCATTCAACAAACGGGCGACAAGTTAACCTATATTGATGCAGGTACCATTCGCACTGACACAAAAGAGATGCCTGAACGTCTTAAGCGTATCTTTAACGGCTTAACTCGTATTACTCAGTATCATCTAAAATATGCCAATGAACCTATTTATGCTGCTATTGAACAAGTATTTATGGCAGAAAACCCTGACTCTGCGCTTAAGCTTGGGCAAGCACGTGGCGCCGCTATTGCAGCAATGGTTGCATTGGATTTGGAAGTATCAGAATATACTGCACGACAAATTAAACAAGCAGTTTGCGGTTATGGCGCTGCCGCCAAAGAGCAGGTCCAAGAAATGGTTTGTCGCATATTATCTTTAGATGTGGTACCACAGGCCGATGCCGCTGATGGTCTAGCCTGTGCTATTTGTCATGCGCACTCTAGTCATTCAATGAACAAACTACTACTTAATAGCTCAATGCGTGGACGCGGTGCCTCCAAGAAAAAAGGCCGCTGGCGCTTAACTGAAGACGACTTGGGAAATTTGCGTTAACCACTTGCTTGTCTGATACATGAACTATCAAGCAATATATTACTATATCGTTAACCATTAAACAAAAAGCACGCGCTCTATAGGCACGTGCTTTTTATGGTTATATCTTCCTTTTCGAACAACAGTATTTATCTGGCCATTGAACTTTCTATCACGATATCGAGTACATAAGCATACTTTGCATCTGAGTCGTCATCCGATTCAAGTTTATAACGCTGCAGGCGTAGCACTTCATCATAATCAGGGTTATGCTCATAACCATCAATACTGCCCTTGAACGCTGTCCACTCACCTTCGTTTATCTTTATACCTTGATCATCGTAGGTAATTGGTTTTACTTGCAGACAACTCTGCGCCGAATCGTTAGGGCAAGGTTTGGTGTTTGCATCCACTGCCCAAAATATCGTCTCACCTCTGCTATTATACTTCGCTTGCGCCGTCATCCTACCTCCCCAAACGAGAGTTGCCTTGTCGCTTGTGATTTGAGTAAGAATTAGAGGTGCTTCGTTTGACAAACTTAGCTGGCTCTCACCCTGCATCAGCTCATTCAGTTTATTTTCAGCTGTATTTAAATCTTGGCACAGCATTTTTGTACCCATGCCGTCTTCCGTCATCAGTATATTATCTTGTAGCTGATAAACCGCATTGACAGTATTACAGCCTACACTATAGCTGATAATGTTTTGACCTTGATATTTATTAAAGTTTAAAACAACTTGGTCATTAATATCCATTAATGATGTTATAGGCTGGTTATCGACATCATTTGCAGTGACCAATGTCCAACGGTAACGAGCAAGCTTGACACTCATTTTTTCTTCAGCACTTAGTGTTTGAGTAGCAGGTGCCGATTGGGCATCAGGATTGATAGCCGCGTTTTCTACAGTGGTATCGTTGGTATCATTACTGGTTGAAGTATTATTACAGGCAGTTAACGCTAAGCTAGATGCTAGCAAACTTGGCAGCAAAGAGGATTTTAAAATTTTACTTACCATGTTACATCTCTCTTATGGCTTTTTTAAACTTCTTTAGAAGCATTTCACTTTTTTAATCAATTTGTCATACAAATACAACCATCGTACGAAAATATATATCGCACAGATACAGACAAAGTATAAAGCGTTTAGATCAACGTATACTTTCTCACTATGGACTGCTAAGACTTGTGTAAACAAATATTTAAGAAAATTTGTTTACTTGTTTAAGATACACTCTAAATATTTAAGTCGATATGACAGATATCAAATGGTATAACTACTATAAGAATAACTACGTTACCTTATGTAACTAAATGTTTTAGTTTTATTATCCAGCAGTTTTTGCCTCTATATACAACTTTTAGTTTTGTTTCCCCAATTAATAAAGGATAGCCAATAACTTAACTATCCTTTGTTAGGTATGTTTATAATGAGGGTTTATACGGATTTTATTTAATCGCTGTCCTTTGTTAGGTATGTTTATAATGAGGGTTTATACGATTTTATTT
>NZ_LNUO01000005.1:0-4569 GCF_001462175.1 Psychrobacter sp. ENNN9_III | reverse complement strand
ATATAGTCATTCCTATCATAAAAAATAAAAAAGAAAGGCCTAAATATAAACCTTTCTTTTTATTCACAATACATACATATCACGTCAGACTACCGATCTTAAGCGGTATACGTGGCAGTATTGTTAGCCAGCGACCACTTCTTGGTCACAGCACCTTTAGCAGTGCCATCGATATCTTGTTGCGTGTAAGTCCACTCAACAGCGGCATACTTGATACCGACTTTTTCAATAGGTACGCCTTCAGAACGGACAGTAGGCTCAACACTAGCGATAAGCGCATGTTTAAGTTTAACTTCAAGATATTTAACGCGCTTATCACCGTTGGCACGATAGAAATCAATTTGGATTTCGTCAAAAGTATAACCAGCTGAACAAGCTTCCCATAGCTTAGGACTAGTAGAATCCAAATCCTTCATAAAAGTCATGTCAGCATGCTCACAACGCTCAGAGGTGTGACCGCCAACACTACTGGCTGTCGCTGACTTTGGTTGACGGATCAAATGGTCCCAGGTATTTACTTCAAGCCAGCCTTTATGCTCGCTATCACGAGACTCGCCGTCAATCTTGTATTTACCACGGAACTGAATATAAATGTCTTTCATATCACATACCTTGTTTTGAGAAGTTTAAACTTAACGTTGGATTTTAATAAACGATTAGCTGTTGCTAGACTGCGGTAGTTGAGTGACCAAACGCAAAGAAACAGACAATTCGTCAAGTTGAAAGTGTGGTCTCAAAAAGACCACTGACTTGTAGACGCCAGGCTTACCTGGCACTTCTACAACTTGTACAGAAGCTTCGCGCAGTGGGTACTGGGCTTTTGCTTCTTGAGAGGCGCCGTCGTCTAGCAAGACATAACGAGAAATCCAGTCGTTCAAAAACGACTCAACATTACCAGGCGATAAAAAGCTACCAACCTTGTCGCGCATCATCGCTTTTAGGTAATGGGCAATACGTGATACTGCCATGATATATTGTAGTTGGGTCGATAACACAGCGTTGGCATTAGCATCATCGTTTTGATAAGTTTTGGCTTTTTGTACTGATTGCGCTCCAAAAAAGGCCGCATAATTAGTATTTTTACAGTGAACTAATGGAATAAAACCTAAATCGCTCAGCTCTTTTTCACGGCGATCAGTGATAGATATCTCGGTTGGACATTTGAGTGCCAAATCACCATCATCGGTTTTAAAAGTGTGGACAGGTAAACCTTCAACTAAGCCACCCCCTTCAACGCCGCGAATAGCCGCACACCAGCGATAATCAGAAAATGCAGCAGTCAGACGCGAAGCAAATGCATAAGCGGCATTCACCCATAGATAGTCGCTATGATCATTACCCGAGACTTCTTCTGTAAAATTAAAACCTTCAACCACTGTCCCTTCTTTTGGGTCATAAGGCAGACGCCCTAAAAATCTAGGCACCGTAAGAGCCACGTAACGTGCATCTTCTGACTGTCTAAAAGCACGCCAGCGTATGTATTCTGCCGTTTCAAATATTTTGGATAAATCTCTAGGGCGTCCGATGTCAGTAAATGAATCTAATCCAAACATCTCGGCTGATGCAGCCGATACAAATGGTGCATGAGAAGCTGCTGCCACATGAGACAATTGCTCAAGCAGATACATATCAGAGTTTTGGCGAGTAAACTCAAAATCGCCAACGATTGCTGCATAGGGTTCGCCGCCAAAACTACCGAACTCTTCTTCATATATCTTTTTGAACAACGTGCTTTGGTCAAAATCTATCGAAGATTGAAAGTCTTTGGTAAGCTCGCGCTTGGTGGTGTTCATCATGCGTATCTTAAGCATGGATTCTGATGGCGTTTGGCTACATAGGTAATGTAGACCGCGCCAGCTAGATTCTAGCTTCTGAAACTCAGGAGCATGCATAACCGTAGTCAACTGCTTAGAGATCAGCGCATCAATCTGAGCAATACGCGCGTCAATTGATGCCGATAGATTATCTGATAATGTCACTGTGCCTTGCATGACTTCATTGGCCAGCTCTGCGATTTGCGACTTCGCGCGGTTTTTCTCATCATCGGACTTGGCAACGTTACTTTTATTGACGATTTCTTCGAGTAAGTCGTAGCTTTCATTATTCAACGAATCGGTTGCTATGTTCTGCTGGGCCTGGGCACTCATCATTTAATCCTCACCGTCAGTTTGATTTTGTTCGGCCATTTTTTTGACTTGCTCAGTATTTTTAAGCACATCGTCCAGTAAATCTTCAAGCTTTTCATTAGCCGAAATCTTATTACGTAAATCTGCCAATCGATCTCGTGCTTGTACCAACTGCTTTAATGGCTCAATCTGATCGGCCACAGCTTCAGGACGAAAATCGTCGATACTATTAAATGCTAAATCAACCGCAAACTCGCCACCTGTGTCACTCAAATCATTCTGAACTCTAAAGGTCGCGCGCGGCGCTAGTCCTGACATTACCTCGTCGAAAGTATCCAAATCTACTTCAACAAACTTCTTGTCTTTAAAGCGCGGTTGTTCAAGCGTAGAGTCACCTGAGAACTCACCCAGCACGCCAACGACAAAGGGAATTTCCTTAGTTTCGATCGCATCGCCAACTTCGACGTCATAAGTAAGATGTACCCGAGGAGCACGTACTTTTGCGAGTTTCTTTTGCACACTGTCTTGCTTTGCCATAATAAGTTACCTCAGCAATTGCTATTTTGAACGTACATTTTTAAATGGGTCAGTAGCTATAGAAGGACTACTTTTAGAGGGAGACTGCTCTTTGACGGGTTTGGTAGGAGCGCGCCTTTGTTTCACTGCTGCTTTTCTTTTCACAGGAGAAGCTTTTTTCTTGACGGATGTACGGCGCTGTTTTCTCGATTTAGTCTTATTTTTTACCGCTCTAGGCTTGATGACAGGTGCTGGCGGTTTCGGTAAAGACTCATCGTAATTAAACTCGTAGATCTCCCCGTATATCTTGCTAAGGGAGTATTGATATTCTTTTAAAAATTCTGCATCAACCTCATCAGTTAAGTAGTCTGATTGCAGCTGTTTTTGGGAAACGATAGCACTGCTATTTAGTAGTATATTCTTGAGCTTGGCAGTGCTGTGACCTAACTCAATCGCTTCGCTTGCTGCATAGACAGCATCAGCATGATAGCCATTGCTATAATAAATCTGTGCCAAAATCTCCCATGCTAAAGAGTCATTGGGATTGGCTGACAGCCTTTGATTTAGGTCTGAAACTAATTGATGTAGCTGTGGTGATCTTGCATCAGCATTTTTAAGCTTAGCGTATTGATTAATAACGCTTGAGCCTGGATCTTTTTCTTGTATGACAAGCTCACTATGTGCTGTACCCATAGCAGTGCCTATAATAAGCAGACCCGAAAAGATAGCTTTAGGCAACTTAAAACTAACTTTTATACTGCTTTTAATACTGTTCATGGTAAGTCGGTGCTCGCTATTATTAGTATTAGATTGAGAGATCTATTTACTCAAGAGTAGTTTAACCAAAGGATGGTTTAATCAGAGTTATTGATCAAGGTAGTCATATTGGTCAAAGTTTCTTTGAACGTAGCCTTATCATGGCTATTCATCAACGCGTTGTCGTGGTAAGCGTCCACATTACTCTGCATTACCTTAACAGACGATAGCATCGCAATCTGACGAGCCTCCACAATCTGATTGTCGATACTGAGCGCTTCATTAGCCGCTCTTAATGCTCGTGAGTAGTTTTTTGAGTCATAGTTGGTTTTGGCTATAGTCATCCATTCTTCTATGCTGCTATCGTTCGAGTTTTTGGCCTCAGTAGCGCCAGACAAGTAGACAAGTGAAGGGCTGCTCAACTGTTTAACTGTTGGCTGGCTCATATTATGTTGGCTACCTTTAGCGCCCGTGCCACAACCTGTAATCAACACAGAGGCACTAAGGACTATAGATAACAAATTTGAATTGGTAAGCTTAATACGATAAATAGGGTTCATAAGTGCAGTATCATCAGAATTGTACAACAATAAAATTAGCGCAATAATTTATTAAGGCAAACGCTAAGAATGAACAAATAATAACTAATTTACAAGGAGATTATACATATACTTGACAATATTTCAATAATAAGTAAGATATTATTAATAAATATTTGTTTGCAAATCTAAATTTAAAATTTTACTGCTCTTATAGTATGTTCCCATATATGCTCTATTAGGGTTTTAGTTTACCGTTTATCACGTATATCATCCGTCAATACTTACATGATGTGCCAATATTCTCTGCTTCGTAATATGTATGTTAATAAAAGGAACAGTTTTACGTAAAAATATAGTTTACTAATGTTCGCTCTATAATAAACGTACTTGAACCTTTGTTCATTAAAAATATAATTGTGAAATAGAACTAAGAAGCGCTAAATAAGCTGCCCTATCTTCATCATAATCAGACAAATATCAAATTTGCTTTCAAGACATAGTGAGTTGTCTACAACAAGTGAGAAACGAGGTAGGTATAGTCAGTTCAAAATAAAATTGTTATAAATTTAAGCGCGCTACTGGGATGAATTTTGCGCAGCCTCTAGCCTCTGTGGTGACAGCACGCAAGT
>NZ_LNUO01000049.1:0-7091 GCF_001462175.1 Psychrobacter sp. ENNN9_III | reverse complement strand
CGCGCTAAATTTTCCCCTTGCTCATTAGGATTGACCTTAAGTATTTTGCCA
Organism: Psychrobacter sp. ENNN9_III; assembly: GCF_001462175.1. Taxonomy (NCBI): domain Bacteria; kingdom Pseudomonadati; phylum Pseudomonadota; class Gammaproteobacteria; order Moraxellales; family Moraxellaceae; genus Psychrobacter; species Psychrobacter sp. ENNN9_III. Next base: position 7,040 of record NZ_LNUO01000049.1, on the reverse strand, counting down.
AAATCCAACCCTAAATACAGCACGATATCTGCAAAGCTCAGTTGCTCGCCAACTAGGTACTCATGACCAACTAAAGCGTTTTCAAAATAAGATAATGCTTTGACAGCACGAGCGATAGACGGCGCAACGAACTCTGGTACTTGCTCAACGCGCTGCGCTTTAGATGGATGGCTGTGCTGAAATGCCAGCATAAGGTTATATAGAACTTCAAACTCAGCAATACGGCGCATAGAGCAGACTTGTGCACGTTGTACCACATCATTGCCCATCACCGAACGCTCACCATAGACGCGATCAAGGTATTCGCAGACTGCCTGAGAGTCGTTAAGTACGGTACCATCATCTAAGGTTAATACTGGTACGGTTTGCATAGGATTCATCTGAGTAAAATCATCTGACATTTGCTCATTGGCAGCAAAGTCGATATCTACGACATTTATGTCATCCATATCATCAACGTCGATACCTTTTGACGCTAATAGAATAAGTGCTTTACGTGGATTAGGGGCAGTACGAGTTACATACAATGTCTTCATGGCAAACTCCGTGGAAGGGTGATCAATAATAGTTATAGCCTACTATAGTTATCATAGCAAAGCCTTATTAATACTTGTCAGAATATTAGTAAAAAACCCCATAACTTTGCGTTATGAGGTTTTTTGGCTTTCATCAGTAGTTTTACCAGGTTACAGCACTTAGCTTATTTATTTGGTGCAGGCGTTGTACGTAGATATGGCTTAACTTCTGTATGTCCTTTAGGATAGTTGGCAGCGATATCTTCGTTTTTGACACTTGGCGGAATAATAACGTCGTCACCATCTTGCCAATCTACAGGCGTCGCGACATTGTATTCATCAGATAATTGTAGCGCATCGATGACCCGAACGATTTCATCAAAGTTACGACCACAGCTGGCAGGATAAGTTAGCGTTAAACGTACTTTTTTGTTTGGATCAATAATAAAGACGCTTCTGACTGTGGCAGTATTATCAGCGTTTGGATGAATCATGTCATAAAGATCGGCGACCGTGCGATCTGAGTCAGCAATGATAGGGAAGTTGACAGCAGTACCCTGAGTCTCCTCGATGTCACCTACCCAGCCTTTATGATCTTCTAAATCATCAACTGACAGCGCAATGGGTTTGACATTGCGTTTTTGGAACTCACCACCTAATGCTGCGGTACGTCCAAGCTCAGTCGTACATACTGGCGTATAGTCGGCAGGATGCGAGAACAACACAACCCAGCTATCCCCTGCCCAATCATAAAAATTGATATCACCATCTGTTGTTGTAGCGTCAAAGTTTGGTGCGGTATCACCTAGACGTAAATGTGCCATACTTAATTCCTTGTATTAGTAATGAGCGATAAAGTTTCTCAAGGCGCTCTGTTATTATCGTTGACGTGCCGAGCTATGAAACAGTAACTCGGCTAACGTCAGTAAGAATTCTATTTTATATTAACAAACTGGTTATGAATGTCTTGTGACGGATTGTAATGCGGTTATTCCATTTATCCCTAAGCGAATCAATATAGATTAAATTATTATTTACACAAAAAAGCTCATGTCTAGCGTACTAGAAATAGGCACAATTGCAAACTACTATTGTCAAGTTTAATCTATAGCGTCAATACTTTAGCTTATATATGACTCACTTATAAAAACTCACTTCGTAAATCTAGAGTAGACTGTTGGCCTAAACCATCGTAGTGTTGATCAAGAAAGGCTTTTGCAGACTCACGACCGATATCGCGTAGGTGCGTTAAAAATGCCCATTCAGAATTTATTTTACTAGACGCTGACAGTGGATTGATTTGTTCAGTGGCTTCAATACGGTGCAAGAAGACCTCAGAATAACGCTCTCTATCCAGATTGTTTTTCTGTAGTTGACGGGTCACAAAGTCAATCGCTCGTAACTCTCTTAACAAAGATGAATTGAACGAAATCTCATTAATACGGTTCTGTATTTCTATGGCACTTGTCGGGGTTTCGTTGCGCTCAATCGGATTAATTTGAACAATCACAATATCTTGGGACTTAGTGGTGCGAAACAAAGGATACAAAGGAGGATTGCCAACATAACCACCGTCCCAATACGGTATGCCATCGATTTCAACCGCTTGAAAATAAGAAGGCAGACATGCCGAAGCTAAAATCATGTCTGCGGTCAACTCTTCACGGTTGAATACTTTTATTTTGCCCGTATGCACGTTGGTTGCCGCTACAAACAGCTTGAGCTGACTGCAAGCTCTGACCTTTTCAAAGTCAATGGTAGACTCAACCAGATCATGTAGCGGGTTGATATTCAAAGGGTTGGTGTCGTAAGGTGACGCTACCCGGCTAAACAGATCAAGCATTAGGTACGCTGGTGAGTCGTCCACATCCCATTTGCCAGTCAAAATACTCAAAGGGCTACGTTTAACAGGGTTCATCATGCCCATGTAGGCCACTTGCCGCCAAAATTGCTCAAGCGCTTCACGCGCGCCATCTGCACCACCATTCATATAGCCTTGTGCCAATACCGTTGCATTCATGGCACCAGCACTCGTCCCAGTGATACCTTCTACACTGACGCGGCCATCTTCCATGAAATAGTCCAGTACGCCCCAAGTAAAGGCGCCGTGAGAACCGCCGCCTTGTAATGCTAGATTGATTGACTTTTTAATCATAATCCCTTTACTCTCCCTTAGATGTATCGTCGAGCATGCCTATTGGGTCAAACAATCAACACATCTACTATTGGCTTGTATCCCTAATCCAAACATCGCACTTTCAAGAGTTTGATAGACGATAATTAAGCCGGCTTATAACTGTCGCGTAAGCTCACGATTTGGTTAAACACTGGCTTGTCGCTGGTGTGCTCTTCACTATCGGCGATGAAGTAGCCTTCACGCTCAAACTGAAAGCGCGTGCCAGCATCTGCGTTGGCAAGTGACGGCTCAACCACTGCTGCAAGCTCAGTCAATGAATTGGGATTGAGCACTTGATGCACATCACTGGCGCTACCTGGGTCCTCGACACTAAATAACTGCTCATACATACGCACGGTCGCAGGCACGCCAAGGCTTGCTGACACCCAATGAATCACGCCTTTGACTTTGCGGCCTTCAGGGTTGTTGCCCAATGTCGCAGGATCAATCGTCGCTTTTAGCTCGGTCACATTGCCAGCATCATCAGTGATATGCTCAGTCACGGCCAGCACATAAGTGTTACGCAGGCGGATTTCTGGCTTTTCTGGTGACAGGCGCTTATAGCCGGCTGGCGGTTCAATTTCATAGTCGCCTTGGTCGATATAAAGGGTTTCGGTAAACGGAATCTCACGCTCACCCATATCGACGTTAGGATGTTTTGGCTGCTTGAGCCATAGAGTCTGAGCATCTTCATCCCAGCGCGCATTGACGCTATCGGCCTTTTGTGCCTCCCAGCTGCTGACCGCTTCCGCAAAGTTGGTAATCGTCACTTTTAAGGGCTTGAGCACCGCCATGCCGCGCGCGGTCGTCGTCTCAAGTGATTGACGGATACTAAATTCTAATAAACGAAAATCAACAACGCTATCGACTTTGGTCACGCCAACGCGCTCACAAAAATCGCGCAGACCCTCTGGCGTATAACCACGGCGGCGCATGCCCGCGATGGTCGGCATGCGCGGATCATCCCAGCCACTCACCACCCCTTCATCGACCAACTGTTTGAGCTTACGCTTACTGGTCATGGTGTGGTCGACATTTAAGCGGCTAAACTCATACTGATGCGGCGGCACCTCAAAGCCGATTTTTTCTACCGCCCAATCATAAAACGGACGATGGTCTTCAAACTCCAGTGTACACAATGAATGGGTGATATCTTCAAGCGCATCAGAGAGCGGATGGGCAAAATCATACATCGGATAGATGCACCATTTATCGCCGGTTTGATGATGCGCTTGGTGCATGACGCGATAGATGACAGGGTCGCGCATGTTCATATTGGGGCTGGCCATGTCGATTTTGGCACGTAGCACCGCTTCGCCTTCGGCAAACTTGCCATCTTTCATCTCATTAAAGCGCGCCAAGTTTTCTGCGACACTGGCATCACGCTGCGGTGATGGCGTACCTGCCTCATTAAATGAGCCGCGGTTGTCGCGGATTTGTTCAGGCGACTGCAAATCCACATAGGCGTCGCCCTGCTCGATAAGCTGCACTGCCCACGCATAAAGCTGATCAAAATAACCTGAGGCGTGATGCGCCTCGCCTGCCCACTCAAACCCTAACCATTTGACATCGTTTTCTATATTGTCGATGAAGTCTTGTTTTTCTGCCGTTGGGTTGGTGTCATCAAAACGCAAGTTGCAAACACCGCCAAACTCCTCAGCGATACCAAAGTTTAGACAGATTGATTTGACATGACCTAAGTGCAAATAGCCGTTTGGCTCAGGGGGGAATCTCGTTACGATTTGGGGGTATTTCTGCGCATTGACATCATCACGAATGATATTACGAATAAAGTCGTTTTTTTGTGCATTATTGCTTGAGTGCTCACTCATTACTCATTGCTCCTAGCGCAAGTGTTCAGCGCGTGTTACCACGCTCAAAAATGATAAATTAAAAAAGACTGATAAAAGATAACGTTGCGTTATTCTATCAGGTTTCGCAAAGGCATTAACAGCCTGATACATGACAGACGACAAAAAAGCCGTTAGACTAGCCATAACTTTTCAACCACCACTTGACAGCGTCATTTAAGGCGCTGCAACTAAAAAAGGAATATCACATGGTAGACATGCCACCAGTAGTAGAACTAGACACCAATATGGGTGCGATCGTCATCGAACTCAACGAAGAAAAAGCGCCAAAAACCGTGGAAAACTTCTTAAATTACGTAAAATCTGGCCATTATGACGGTACGATTTTTCATCGCATCATCGATGGCTTTATGATTCAAGGCGGCGGCATGGACGCTGAGATGAATGAAAAAGCAAGCAACCAACGCTCCCATCGAAAACGAAGCGGACAATGGCCTAAAGAACGACAAGGGCACTATCGCCATGGCGCGTACGCAAGATCCACATTCAGCGACCAGCCAGTTCTTTATCAACGTCAAAGACAATGACTTCCTAAACCACTCTGGCAAAAACATGCAAGGCTGGGGCTACACGGTATTTGGTAAAGTCACCAGCGGTATGGACGTCATCGACAAAATGCGCGGCGTACCAACCGGTCGCTTCGGCATGCATGCTGATGTGCCAAAAGAGCCTGTCGTTATCAACTCTGCGACCATCGTTTCTCAGTAAGTCATATAAGTAAGTGTTACTGATAGTCTGATAATAGATGACAAGGATTATGATAAATGCAAACGTTTAATCATCTGATAACGACCCGCCCACATGAGGTGCGGCAAGTATTCATCAGCGATTTGCATTTATCGCCAGAGGAGCCTGCCTTAGTGCAGGCTTTTTTGGCACTGCTCGATGACTGTCTGGCCCTGCCCGTCCTCAAACGTTTATTTATCTTAGGCGATTGGTTTGAGGTCTGGATCGGTGATGACGCTTATTTGACGCTGTCAGATGACGCGCGCCAAACCCACTGGCTCACCCCGCTTATCGCTAAATTAAAACAACTGCGTATCAAGGGCTGTGAGATATTGGTGATGCATGGTAATCGTGATTTTCTACTGGGTCAGCCGTTTTGCAACCTGTTTGGCGGGGAGCTGATTAATGAGCCGTATATGTTAACCATCGGGCAGCAACACTACCGTCTCGAGCATGGCGACGCGCTTTGTATTGATGATAAAAAATATCAGTTTTTTCGTAAAATCATGCGCAACCGTCTAACCCAGTGGTATCTGCTGAATAAATCCTTAGAAAAACGCTTGACCATCGCGGAAAAAATGCGCCAAAAAAGCCAACAAAACAATGCTAATAAAGCCGCTCACATTATGGATGTCAACGATGAGGCGGTAATACAAGCCGTGGCTAATAGCGATGCGCTGCTACATGGCCATACCCATCGTCCAGATATCCATCAAGCGACGACAGATAAAAAACGCTACGTGCTGGGTGATTGGCGGCGGCTGAACGAAGACACCCGTAAACCAATGGTCAGCGCAGTGATCGGTGTAGTGTTCGCTAATGAACACTCAGATAGCAATAAAGCTAAATTTGAATTGGTTGAATTTAAATTACAGGTCTAGCTTCTTTTTTATAAACTAAATGATGTCATAAAATAAGGGTCTGCTAACTATTTAGCAGACCCTTCGTAGTTGGTTGTTCACTTATCAAGTGCAGGCTCATTACTTATCGAGCTTAACTTATCAATCTTATTAAGGCATGAGTTTAAAAAAGTGCTGACGATAATGCTTAAGCTCACGAATAGAGTCACGGATATCATCTAACGCGAGATGACTGCCGCCTTTTTCAAAGTTTTTTAAGATATCGGGACGCCAGCGAAAGCACAGCTCTTTAATCGATGACACGTCAAGGTTGCGGTAATGAAAGAACCGCTCCAGCTCTGGCATTTGCCGCGCCAAAAATCGACGATCTTGACAGATTGAGTTACCGCACATCGGCGACTTACCGCTATCGACCCATTTATTCAAAAACTTAATGGTTTCAGCTTCAGCCTCTGCCAGCGTCACGCTGCTACGACGTACACGATCAACCAAGCCTGATTGTCCATGTTGTTTGGTATTCCACTCATCCATACTATTTAATACCCGATCAGATACCTTAATCGCAAACACTGGCCCTTCTGCAAGGACGTTTAAATCTTCGTCAGTGACGACAGTGGCAATCTCGATAATCTCATCAGTTAAGGTGTTGAGCCCAGTCATTTCTAAATCAATCCATACCAACCCTTTTTTACCTTGGTTTTTAATTTTGATTTTATTGGGATGGTCATCGGTACTCATATTCTGTCCTATGGTCAATAAAGTTTGAAACAATATTCAAGTAAGTTTCGTTGTATAAATTACATAACGATAATGATGTTTGTTTAGCATCACTGCACGTCTGCTGGTGTAAAAAAACTAAAAAGTTCAAATATTACAAAAACCCTATCTGCTA
>NZ_LNUO01000048.1:0-12401 GCF_001462175.1 Psychrobacter sp. ENNN9_III | reverse complement strand
AAATCAATATAAAAAAGTTCGTGGGACTGGTATAAATCTTACGAAGACTTTGTCAGCATAAGCACAACAAGCAAATTTTTACCAGTCAAGCGTGCGTCATAATGTTGACTTGACGCTTTACACCTAATAATGAGTAAAGCTTGCTCATTAAAATTTTTATGATGTTAAGTTAGCCACTTCTTCAATAGCACAGTCAATAGTTTAGGATCTTGCACCGTACTGTGACAGTAATCTACACCCGCAGCTTTTAGATCGTATTCAAAGCTCTCTACATACCGCTCTTTATGTAGCGGATACCAATAAACCAACAATGCGCGACAAGTGGTCTCTCGCTTGCGAATGTACTTAGTTAATTGGGCAACTTGTTCAGGTAGCACTTCTTCTGCAAACATGATGACGTTTACTTTCACTTTTGAAATATAATCCATCATCGATTGTCCATTACGCTGAGAATTGACATCAGCACCAAGTCTTCTTAGCACATCTACCATCGAGCTTACCTCATCATGATGATAGTACACTATGTTAATCCCTTTTAGGAGATCTTCTTGCTGTGTATGTCTCTTATGACGCAGTGGCATTGTAACGGTGAACTTACTGCCTACACCAAGCTCACTTTCCACTTCAACTGCTGCCCCCAAAAGCTGGCCAATTTGTTTGACCACTGACAGTCCTATTCCCACTCCTTCATTCTCACGAGTATCTGACGAATCAACTTGAAAAAATGGAGTAAATATATCTTCTAGATAACTTGTGCTAATTCCAATACCTGTATCAATAATTTTAACTTGCCAGCGAATACTTTCATTAAAATGTGTCAGTTGAGAATCAATAATAACTTGACCTGTATGAGTAAACTTTATTGCATTATCTATCAATGTGGTTAAAATTTGCTCAATCTTACTTATATCACCTTCTAAAGTATACTCAGCGTGATGAGTACGACTGATAAGCTCTAGATTCTTTTGCCTAGCTGTAGGCTCAAACTTCTCTATCAGATTAGCGATCACCTTTAGTGGATTAAACTCACTTAAACTTACCACCATTTGGCCTTTTTCTATTCTATTTAACTGAATAATCTGCTCGAGAGTGAGCTCTAAGTGATGACTGCCTTTATGAATAATGGCCAATGTATCTTTTTGTTCGTCATTAAGATATTGATTATCCAAAAGCTGCAAGCCACCTGTAATGGCATTAAGAGAAGTTTTTAGCTCATGAGTAATCATGTTTTGAAAGTTTGAGCGCTGCATATCAAGGGACAAATCTTTATTGCGAAGCTGCCGCTCAAAATCTGCAAGATTAAGATAATCCTGCTGAGCCACTCTTAGTCGTTCAAACAGAATAATAAAAGATTTTTTTATGCGTATAAGCTCTTCAAATTCGAAGCGCTGTTGAATAGTGGGTAGCTGCTTAAGCTCAGGGTTATTAGCTGCTATCTCGCACACTTTTGCAAGCTCGATAATATCTTTGGTTGGCCAATTAAGTTTGCGCAGGATATACCAAATAAAGATAACCCCTAAAATGGTGGTTGCAAGCCATGACCACAGATTAACTCGTACCCAATACCAACGTAGCTGAGTCATGTCTAACGTAATATTAATATAACCGACCAATGTATTACGCGCAGCCAACGGAGTGGTTGATATTGACATATCTTTAACATTGATAGGTGATGCGGTAGCGAGACGTTGGGAGGAATTGGCGCGTTGGATACTACTACCTGTAAGATAACGACTGGTGACTGGATAATTAAAGCTGACCGTATCGGCAAACCAAGCGCTATACCAATTATTACTCACGCTATCGATATTGCCTTGACTCAATGAATCAATAGGTTGATCGGTTGAATAGAATAAAATACTTTGTAAGAATGGGTCATTGTCCAGCAGTATACTGACTTGCCGAGCAACTAAGTTTGCGCCATCGGGGGTCGAAGCACTATTTGCAAGCATTTCACCCAACTGCTGAACGTGTAGACGTTTTTGTTGATAATTATAGACGAATGTATAAACAAAAGACAGTAAGAAGCCTGCAAAAACGGCCACAATGATAGCTTGTAATACAGAACTACGAATAATCGTGGGTATGTTTCTAGAAGAACTTATACTCATGTCAATCAATCAATTTATGATGGCTTTGGCTTATAATACCTCATAAGTGTATGGCTTGTTTATTTTACGATAAATGGTAAGAATGCAAAAAACCAAAGAACTTTACCAATAAATTTTTAGACAACTAGCCTGAAGACCTCTATTAGAGAAGTTTTTAGAGACATCAATTATCGTTTTTTATCTGTTTTTCTGTGACTTTTTGAGTACTTTTGCTTACGATTGCGTTGACGCTGTAGCAATTGTTGAGCTTTGGCTTTAGTTGGCGTATCGCTTTTGTTAGCATAGGGATTTTCATTCAGCTTAAAGACCACATTCAACGGCGTGCCTTCAAGCTTAAACACTTGGCGAAACTGATTTTCAAGATAGCGCTGATAGCTTTTTGGCAACGAGCCTGTTTGATTACCGTGAACGACAATGACTGGCGGATTATGACCACCAATGTGAGCGTAACGCAATTTAATACGGCGACCACCAACAGTTGGCGGCGGGTTTGCAACGACTGCATCTTGCAGTATTTGCGTTAAGCGGTTGGTAGACACTTCAAACATTGAGGACTGGTAGGCGCGCAAAATAGAAGGATACAGATTACCGACGCCAGTACCATGCAACGCAGAGATCAGATGCACTTTTACATAGGGTATAAAGTTAAAACGACGCTCCATCTCAATCTTGATATAGTCTTTTTGATCGTGAGTTAGCCCATCCCATTTATTAATCGCAACGACTAACGCTCGACCTGCATCAAGTGCATAACCAATCATGTGAAGGTCTTGATCAACGATACCTTCTTGCGCATCGATTACAATGACAGTGACGTTAGAGTCTTCAATCGCTTGCAAGGTTTTGATAACAGAGAATTTTTCTACTTTTTCCTCGATACGGCCACGGCGACGTACACCAGCAGTATCAATCAATACATAGTTTTTGCCATCACGTTTGTAAGGGATATAAATACTATCACGTGTCGTACCAGGCATATCAAACACAACGACTCGGTCTTCACCTAATAGACGATTAACAAGAGTCGACTTGCCTACGTTTGGACGCCCAATGATAGCCAGTTTAAGCCCGTCCGGCTCTCCTGCATCGACATCTTCTGGCATATCAGCTGTGATGACTTCTAGTAAGTTACCGACACCGCGACCATGACTGGCAGCCATTGGATAAGGCTCGCCTAATCCTAGTGCATAAAATTCTGCAGGTGCAGAATCATGCGCCCCATCAACTTTGTTGGCGACCACATATACTGGCTTACCTAGGGTGTGCAAAAACTTACCAATTTCTGCATCAGCGCCGATCATACCAGCACGTGCATCAACCACAAATACGATGATGTCAGCTTCATGAATTGCAGTATGTGACTGCTCAGACATATAGTCATCGATATCTCCCCTCCCATCATCAGCCTCACCGATGCCGCCAGTATCTACCACGATAAACGATTTGCCTTCATAGGTAGCATCACCATATTGACGGTCACGAGTCAAACCGGACAGATCAGCAACCAAAGCCTGACGACTTTTGGTAAATTGATTAAATAAAGTAGATTTACCTACATTGGGGCGACCAATTAGCGCGACCACGGGCTTGATACTCATGCGTTACTCTCAATAATGGTCAATAACAACAAATAGGTGTCATATAACCGCAAACTTAAATGAATGATAAAGACAAAGAACCTATTATAAAAGATAATAGTCTTTTAGTGGGGTAGATGATGGACTAATAGTAAAAAACATCCTATCAACTGTAAATCATGGCACTTATCATAAAGGCGCATAGAGTACGTGAAACGCACTGACTATACAAGGCATTAAACGCTGACAAAGCAGCGTTCAAACGTTATAGATTTTTTAAAAGCTATTGCTCAATAAAGCACATTAATAATGTAAAAGTAAGTCAAGATTGCATTATCATTTGCTACTTAACGTGCTAATTGCCAGATAGCTACTTGTCCAGAAGTACTTTGCGTCATTAATCGACTGCCTTGCACTTGTAGGTTAGTCAATGCGCCCTTAGTCTGTACTCGGCTCACGATATCACCGTTTGCAGGATTAAACAGATGCACGACTCCTTCAAGGTCACCGACAGCGATATAATTGCCTATCATGACAGGGTTCGTCAAGTCGCGATAAGCAAGCGCTTCGCTCTCCCACAACATATTACCATTATTACGATCGTAAGCGACAACTTTACCTTCTAAGCTAGTGGCAATGATTTGTTGACTATTTACAGCAAGTGATTTTAAGCTAGCCAGCTCGTTGACGAACATGACTTGGCGCGATGCTAAATCAATCCCTAACAATTGACCGCTGTAGCTAATCGCATATAGCTGATTATTATCGACAACAGGCATACCATCGACATCGCTCATACGCTCAACTTCACTACTGCCAGCACCGACACCAACACGTCTTGACCACTGCGGCAAGCCATTATCGATCGTAATAGCATGAAGACGACCATCAGCAGTAGCAAGTAATGCAGTTTTGTCATCTAACAATGTTGGTGCTGCACTACCACGCACGCTAATAGCTGGCACTTGAGTCGCAAATTGCCAAATCGACTGACCGGTCTGTAAAGACAAGCCATGTAAAAAACCATCGTTAGCAGACAAAACGACTCGATTGTTACTAATTAGCGCAGGCGTTAGTACTGAACCTGACAGCTGCTTTTGCCAACGCTTAGCACCAGTTGTGCTATCAAAAGCCATGACCAAACCACTGCGTGTACTGATAATAGCAGCCTGACTCAGTGGATCTACTGTCACACCACCAGTAATTTGCTCACCGACGTCTATTGACCATAAACGCTGACCTGCATTATTAAAACCTGTCAACTCACCTCCACGTGAGGCGACGACAGTTTGGGTATTACTGTAGCCAACTTGTAAGGCAAGCGGGTCTTTTTTACTGGCTTTCTTGTTACCAACGTCGACGCTAAATATTGGCTGCAGAACGCTAACAGGTTGTGCAATTTGTACCAGTTCAACTGGATCGTTTACCACCGGCTTAATACCGCGATTACAACCAACAACAGCAGTCGTCATCAGCGCCAAAGCCGCCACGTTCATGACGGTCGACTTCATGGTCTTATTTTTGGTTTTTTTACTGAAGCGATTAGATAGGGTCATTGTCTGCTCTCATTACGAATAAATTAACTATCGATAAACGGACTATGCTATTGGCTTAAAAAGCTGTCACCGGTAGCATTATCATTGTCTACGATATACATTATTGTTGATTATAATACGGATTTACTGCGCTGCTTGGTCAGAATCGTTACTATTGTTAACGTCGCTCTGAATATCTGCACTGGCATTTTGCGCTGCTGTTGGTTCTGGTATGGCAGCTGCTTGAATAAGACTAGCAGGTTCATCGATGGGTTCAGGTACAATACCCAGACTCTCCATTTTTAATGCCAATACTGCTCTAGTTTCTTGACGTTTACCAATCAGACTCCAAGCATTAGTATAAGCTTTAATAGCAGCATCTTCGTCACCTTTTGCCAAATAAATATCACCTAGTAGCTCTTGTTGGCTGGCCTCAAATGAGCTTGGCATATCATTATTAGCTTCTGCTAGTGCTGCATCTATGTCTCCTGCTGACAACAATGTTTCAGCGTAACGCAAACGCGTAATCGCATTTAAACCTGCATCCCCTAAATCTATGGCCAATGCCTTTTCTAAAGTCTCAGTCGCACCCGTAAAATCATCGCTATCGACTTGTTGGCGAGCTTTGATCATTAAGGCTTGCCAAGCGTAAACCGATTTGCCATGCGTGCTGACTAATGCATCGATGTCATCATTTAGCTGAGCACGACTAGCAGCGAGTGCTGTGGATGCTTCAGCCTCTAGATCTGGGTTCTGTGCTGCTAGACTTACTTCTTCGTTAAGTCTTTGGATATCAGCATATTGATCAGCGGCTACGGTATCTACCCGTGCGTGATTCTCTTGCCAATATGTCCAGCCAAAATAACCGGCTAAGGCCAATAAAATAGCTGTTAAGATATAGCTACCATATTGCTTGAGCGCTTGCATAGAGTTGTCTGTATTTGGCGACTGGGTATTTTGAACCATGTTTGTTTACCTGATAAAATCTAGTTGCTAAAATCTAATTACTGAGCGGCAAGTGAGCGCTGGTCATTCTACCAGACGCTACCACTAACGTAATTACAGACGTGTAAAATTCTTTGTGCTTGCCAGCCACTCTTGGGCAACTGATTGCTGTTCGCCAGTTTGCATGTCTTTAATACTGATTGTGTTATTGTCAAGCTCTTGCTGTGCAATAATAACCGTTAAGGCTGCACCAGACTTATCCGCTTTTTTCATTTGTGCTTTCATACTGGTTGCACTTGCCATCTTAACCCGCAAATCTGGACGGCTATCACGTAACTTTTGCGCATAATTGATACCAAACCCATAGACTTCTGGCTGCGCAACGACAAAGACATCACAGACTGACATTTTTGGCATAGGAGCTACCGCTTCAATAAGTAGCAATAAACGCTCAAGACCCATTGCAAAACCAACAGCAGGCTCAGACTTAACTGGCTTGTCGTTACGTGTGCCGACAGACTTTAGCTGTCCAATCAGACCATCATAACGCCCACCAGCACAGACAGTTGCTTGACTACCAAGCTTATCAGTAACCCATTCAAAAACCGTTTTATTATAATAATCAAGACCGCGAACTAAGTGCGGATTGATTTCGTAATCTATACCAAGCGTCGTTAAGTACGCTTGAACTTGTTCAAAATGGACCTTACTTTCTGTCCCTAAGAAGTCAGCAAGCTTAGGTGCATCAGTAAGCAGTGCTTGGGTGCTTGGCTCTTTACTGTCCAAAATCCGTAGCGGATTGGTAGTCAAACGGCGCTTACTGTCTTCATCAAGCTGATCTTGCTTGTCCGTTAAGTAGGCAACTAGAGCATCTCGATAGGCACGGCGCTCATCGATTTCGCCCAAGCTGTTTAATTGCAAACGCATCTCATCTTTGAGACCCAGCTCTTGCCACATCAGATGGGTCATCGCAATCAGCTCAGCATCAGCATCTGGCAACGCGCTACCAAAGCTCTCTACCCCTATCTGATGAAACTGACGGTAGCGTCCTTTTTGCGGGCGCTCATAACGAAACATAGGGCCGATATACCAAAGTTTTGGCGTATCACCGCGTAGCAAGTTATGCTCAAGCACTGCACGCACTGCCCCTGCTGTACCTTCAGGACGCAAGGTCAGAGGTGTTGGTGGCTCAGACTTATCAGCGAAGCTATACATCTCTTTTTCAACGATATCAGTCGCACCGCCAATAGCGCGAGCAAAGAGATCAGTCTGCTCAACGATGGGCAGACGAATATTTTCGTAACCGTAACGAGCCAATACATTTGCCAACACAGCTTCTAGTTGTAGCCACTTCGCTGCCTGTTCTGGCAGAATGTCATTAAACCCTTTAATAGCTTTGATCATGATTCGGTTATATCCTCAAATATTATAACGACTGTCTGTATTGTTATTATCGTTACTACTAGCGCTTAGATGCTTACTAATGATTTACTACTCACAGATTCACAATGGGCGATGAATAGTTTTGGCGTCAGCTATTTAACTCTAATAATTTCATTTTCACGTGACTTTTCTAGCTCGCTTGCATGAGCACGTACCATACTCTCAATCTCATCAACCAGATTATTGGTATCGATAAGATGACTTTTTTCACCCATGCGGTATACCAGTGATTTGGGAGCTGCGCCTACGATTCCGATGTCGGACTCTTTTGCCTCTCCTGGACCGTTCACTTTACAACCAATCACTGATAGATTCATGGGCTCACGCACATCTTCTAAACGAGCTTCTAACGCAGTCATTACCTTAATCACGTCAAACTCTTGACGAGAGCAGCTTGGACATGCGATGAAGTTTACACCATTAGAACGAATATTGAGTGATTTTAAGATATCGAAACCGATTTTGATTTCTTCTTCTGGTTCTGCTGCCAAAGAGATACGAATAGTATCACCGATACCATCTAATAATAAACCACCAAGCGCGATTGCAGATTTGACAGCGCCAGTACGATATACCCCAGCTTCAGTGACCCCTAGATGTAGCGGATTGTCAATCTGTGCCGATATTAAACGATAAGCATCCAAAGTCAAAAACACATTACTCGCTTTGACAGATACTTTATATTGATCGAAATTTAAACGTTCCAATATATCGATATGACGCATCGCTGACTCAAGCATCGCCTCGCCTGTTGGCTCAGTATATTTACGCTGAATGTCCTTTTCTAAGGAGCCTGCGTTCACTCCAATACGAATTGGAATATTATGATGTTTGGCACAGGCCACAACTTCACGTACTTTGGCATCGCTACCGATATTGCCTGGATTGATACGCAAACAGTCTGCTCCCGCTTCGGCAACTGCCAGTGCAATCTTATGATCAAAATGCACATCAGCAACCAAGGGTACGCTCACCAGTTTACGAATCTTACCAAACGCTTCAACTGTCTCCATCGTCGGAGTCGAGACGCGCATGAAGTCAGCACCAGCATCAACGCAGCGCTCAATCTGAGCGACTGTTGCGGCTACATCACAAGTGTCTGTGTTGGTCATGCTTTGCACACTAATCGGTGCATCGCCGCCAATCGCGACATCACCGACATAGATCTTTTTGGTAGGACGGCGAGTAATAGGCGATGACGTGGACATAAAGAATCCTTTAATCAGAACAAAAGATAAAAAATATAAGCAATCTTAAAGAGGTAATAATATCATCATGACAGATTATTAAACCTGTAACGATCAAATCATTACGGCGCTAAAGCAAAGCTTGCTTGTTTATCGGTTGCATACTCATTTAACGCAACCGAGTCTTGATTAAGTAATAGTTTTACATTGTCGATATTATCAATCTGGATGTTAAATGGCGGCGTACCAAGCAGTTTATAGTTACCACTGGTTTGGCTGCCTGACATCAGACTGTTACCAGACGCATCCGTAATATTTACGTTGGTAGTGTCTGTGATCTCAACGTCCAATGTGACCGCACTGATATCACTACTACTATCCAGATTGAGTGCAGAACCAGACGCGCCCACACTATCTAAACCAGTAATATCATACTGAGTATCAACCGCTGCTCCTTGCGCTTGTTCTGATGCTGATAAGTCTTCAACGGCTGTTATAGATGTAGCGTTATCTTGACTGGCATTGGTTACCATACGGAATAAAAATACCGCCAATACAATAAGCCCTATGATTGCAAGAACCAACAACGGGTTAAAGCGGATGCGGCTACGACTATCACGTTGTAAGGTTCCCATTGGGCGCAGCGGTGTATCAATGTTACTCACCGACTGCGCTCTCATTTCATCTGGATACGCTGCATCAAAGCTTTTCGCGATTTTTGTGGGATCCAACTGCAAAAATTTTGCATAATTAATGACAAAACCACGCGCAAAGGTAACTTGCGGTAAAGCGGCAAAATCCTCTTCTTCTAGTGCTTTTAAATGACGCTCTAAGATGAATAATTCACTGGCGGCTTCTTTTAAACTGATCTGTTTACTTTTGCGGGCTTGCTGCAGCGTGGCACCAAATGATCCCTGAGCATTAGACTGATGATTTGATGATGGGTTGTTCATTTCCATGATGCCTCTGGATTGTTAAGCCAAGTCTTAAGTTGTTTTGCTTCATCACTTAATGGATAAGCAGATAATAGCTGTTGTGCTAATTGTTGACGCGTGGTTCTATCATTTTGAACGGCGGCAAGCTTAATACCTTGCAGAAGCAATCTAGGACTAATCCCTTGGCCTTGTACAAGCAATAAAGTCTCATCATAAAGCCGTTGTGCTTGTTGTACACGCTGCTGCTCAAGCAACAAATCGACCAGCTCAATATGAGCGATCAAGCTATTACGATTACCATCTAAAGCCCGTAAAAATGCTTTGGCTGCCGCGGGATGGTTATTCAATTGTAGGTAAGTGCGCCCTAGGTTCTCAAGTGCACCAATACGTCCTTCGTAACCAAGTGCTGCACCTGCAATCTCAAACTGCTCTGCCGCCTCGCTATAACGCTTCATCTGTGATAAATAGACACCGTAGTTGTTACGCACTTGATCAAAATCCTTGTCAAGCGAGATGGCTTTTTTAAAGTATTGATCGGCCTTTTCAAGATTGAGGCGGCTGCCCTCTTGCTGTAACAAAACGCCCATCATATCATAGGCTGGCGCGTATCGGCTATCAGCAGCAAAAGCTTTTTCGAGTTGACGCTGCGCGGTATCAAGCTCATTTTTGCGAATGTATTGCGCGGCAAGCGATGTACGTACGCGAGCGATCTCTTGCTTGTCAAGATTACGAATATCGCTTGGCTGAGTAGACGTTTGATAACGCGTACTTCCAGTTAAGCCATCTGTTGATGTACTTTGGCAACCTGCTAGTAATAAGGCAATTATTGCACTAGCCATCAGCCGACTTTTTGGGCTACTAGACTTTGGATTACCAGAGATAGTATAGTTTGTTTTTTGATAAGCACTCGCAACTGAGGGCTCATTCATTATTAAAGAAGTTTTACGCTGAGTCTTAAATTGACAAAAATATTCAAACATCATCATAGCCGCCATCATAAAACTGAGTTTTAGTACTGTGAATTTAACACTAGAGTTCCAATGAGCCATTAGTTTAATGGATTTGGACCCCTTAAGTACAATTTAGTTACTATGACTGCATTTTTATGGTTATAAATATTATTTACTAAAACCAATAGGAACGTAACCCTATCTGTTTCTTGTCTTAGACTGAGCCACTATTACTGTCACTCCGTCACTCATTAGACAGCAGCGTTACCCTTAGCATCGCGATCTTTAATGCTTTGTTGCCATGCTGCTGACCGTCTGGTTCGATCGGCGACTTGTCCGACCAATTGACCACAGGCTGCATCAATATCATCACCGCGCGTTTGGCGAATGGTACAAACAAAGCCAGCTTCGCTCAAAATATTACTAAACGCATGAATGCGATTGTTACTTGATTTATCGTAAGGCGCATGCGGAAATGGATTGAATGGTATCAGGTTTATTTTACTTGGTAGACCGTCAAGTAATGCAACCAACTGTTTGGCGTGCTCATTGCTGTCATTGACGCCATCTAACATGACGTATTCAATCGTGACGTGTTTTTTGTGGCGCGGATTAACGTCATAGACGTAATTTTTTGCCGCAGCGATCAACTCGCTTAACGGATATTTTTTATTAATTGGTACCAGCTCATTACGTAATTCGTCGTTGGGTGCGTGCAGTGAGATGGCTAAGGCTACATCAATGTCTTTTGCTAGTTGATACATCTTGGGTACCACACCTGACGTCGATAAAGTGACTCGGCGTTTCGATAAACCATAAGCATGGTCGCTGAGCATAAGCTCCATGGAGCTGACCACTGGTTTATAGTTTAATAATGGTTCACCCATTCCCATCATAACGACGTTGGTCACGTTGTTTTCCCACAAGCTATGATCGACGTTCTCTAAGCTGTCGTTTTCGTCCGCCATATAAGAAGCGTTGGCGACCCACAACTGCCCAATAATCTCAGCAACGCTCAAATCACGCTCAAAACCTTGTTTACCTGTACTGCAAAAACTACAATCAAGTGCACAGCCTACTTGTGAAGACACACACAAGGTCTTGCGACCATTAACCTTGCTATCATCTGCTGGGATTAGCACCGTCTCAACCAGTGAGCCACCAGTCACCTCAAACACCCATTTACGCGTGCCATCATCACTATATTGACGATGGATGACTTTTGGCGGGGTCACGCAGGCATGCATAGACAGCTTATCGCGTAACGACTTACTTAGATTGGTCATCTGCTCAAAGTCAGTCACTCCATGCTGATATATCCACTTGATTACTTGCGTCGCACGAAACGGCTTTTCGCCGATACTCTTAAAGTAATCAGCGAGCTGAGCTTGCGTCATACCTAATAGATTGGTTCTTGCCTGCGCTTCATCTACCAACTTGATGCTATCAGTGCGCTTGTTGGGTGTGTGCTGAGTAGGTGTTTGAATCGTTGACATAATAGGTAACCTTTTGGCATAAGCCATGAGCGTAGTAATACAATTAAGTGCTGCATTGAGCAATCCGCTATGAGCGCAAACTTTGTCAGATACAAAATACAAATGATTATCTACCGCGACAATGTACTGATAAGGGATTGATAACGCTAATTAAATGATTGAAAATTAATAATGAGGGACATAATAATAAATTTCAACAAAAACAACCGATAAGCTTTTACT
>NZ_LNUO01000047.1:0-5197 GCF_001462175.1 Psychrobacter sp. ENNN9_III | reverse complement strand
AATGCTAGCTTTTAGCTGGACATTAGGGTTTTGTCATTCAATAGTTTGTTTTATTTATCTACGCATCATACGGATCACGTAATACGATAGTCTCTTCGCGGTCAGGACCCGTTGAGATAATATCAACAGGACAGCCAATCAGTGCTTCGATACGCTTAATATATTTTTTAGCATTCTCTGGCAAGTCATCATAGTTGGTAATACCAACGGTAGACTCACTCCAACCTTGCATCGTTTCGTACTTAGGCGTTACTGACTCATAAAACTCGGCATCATGCGCGCCTGCACATTCAGTCTCTGGTAATTCGTAACCCACACCGATTAGCAACTCTTCTAAACCATCTAATACGTCAAGCTTAGTCAAGCAGATACCCGACATAGAGTTCAGTACAACAGCACGGCGTAATGCCTCGGCATCGAACCAGCCACAGCGACGCGCGCGGCCAGTGGTCGCGCCAAACTCATGGCCGACTTTGGCTAAGTGAGCACCAACATCATCAAACAATTCTGTTGGGAACGGACCGCTACCAACGCGTGTGGTGTAGGCTTTAGTGATACCAAGCACATAGTCTAAATACAATGGACCGATGCCAGTACCAGTCGATACACCGCCTGCCGTGACGCTTGAGCTGGTTACAAACGGATAAGTACCGTGATCGATATCAAGTAGCGTACCTTGCGCACCCTCAAACATCAAGTTTTTGTCAGCCAGACGCAACTGATTAAGGTCTTCAGTTACATCAGTTACCATACCCTTAATCTCTTCTTTCCACTCTTGGCATAGCTTGAGTGTCTCATCAAAATCAATCGCGTCAACTTTATAATACTGAGTCAGCTGGAAGTTGTGATATTCGATTAGGTTACGTAGCTTTTCTTCTAGATCATTACGGAATAAGTCAGCAAGCTTAATAGCACGGCGCGCAACTTTGTCTTCGTACGCAGGACCGATACCGCGACCTGTCGTACCGATTTTACCCGTGCCGCGTTTGGCTTCACGAGCTTGATCGAGTGCCACATGATAAGGCATGATAAGTGGGCAGTTCGGTGAGATGCGTAGACGCTCGCGTACTGGTACACTATTGTCTTCAAGCGCTTTCATCTCTTTTAATAAAGCATCAGGTGCTAGCACGACGCCATTACCAATAAAACAAGTAACACCTTCACGTAAGATACCTGATGGAATAAGATGCAAGACAGTGGTTTTGCCATCGACAACTAACGTATGACCAGCATTGTGGCCGCCTTGAAAACGTGCTACCGCTGAGGCCTTTTCGGTAAGTAAATCAACGATTTTACCCTTACCTTCATCGCCCCATTGGCTACCTAAAACTACGACATTCTTACCCATGATTAATCCTTACAATGATGTATTAAGGTGTATGGCCTGTTCATTCTCAAACAGCCATACGATAACAATTTAAAACTAAACGAAAAGTGGTGCTTTTTGACAAAACAGCTTTATTCAATAGCGGTTAATTGCCACTGATTGTCAACGATGCTTAACCGATGCGTGACGTCTTGAGGACAGTCATGCATATCTAGTGGTACAGTGACTCGGTAACCTTGCTGGCGTAAACTATCTACTTGCTGGCGTAGCGTCTGTTTTTGTTCGCTATCCATATTATTGATTGCATCATAATCAACAACCACTACTATCGGATCAGCCAATCCGACATGCGCCAATAAGCGACTGACGTCCATACTAAAGCCCGTGGCTTCGCGTGGCTGGTTATCTGTTAAGTGACCACCACTTTGCATCCCATCGAAGCGCCCGCCCCGTACCAATGGCTGGGTCTCACTATTGATATAGCCATTAAATACAATACCAGTATGATAGTGATAGCCCGACAGCTCAGTGACATCGATACTGACATCACAATTCCATTGCTCTTGCAGATGCGTTTTTAAGCGCTGTAATTCATCGACTGCTGTAACAATCTCAGTATCTTGTTGAGCGGTATCTGATAGCTTAGCCAATAGCTGCGCCATATCATGACCAAAGCGTGCTAAAGCATAAAAATCACTACCCATGGGTAATGTTTGGCAGACGCGCTTTAACTCTGGTAAGTTTTTGTTGGCATATAAATGCATCAATTGCTTGGTATCACTGTCTGATAACTCAACCAATAAGGCCAACCGTTTAAATATCGCCACATGACCCAAGTCAATGTGCAAAGCTGCACTCATATTTAGGTCATTGACCATTGTAAACAACACATCTATCAATTCAAAATCTGCACTTAGCGATGCACAACCAAATATCTCAGCACCTAACTGCAGTGGCGTACGCGATCCAAACAGTCCTGAGGGTAAGGTATGAATGACATCACCTGCATAGCAATAACGCGCAATACCTGCCCCACCATGATGGGCATCGATACGCAAAATCTGCGGTGTAATATCCGCACGCACACCCATCAAACGACCTGTAAGCTGATCGATGATTTTAAAGGTTTGACGTTTAAGATCCTCCGATGCATCACTTAATAATGATTCTGTAAACTCAATCATCGGCGGACAGACTAGCTGATAGCCGTGAGTGATCAGCTGCTGAGTTAGCTGATGTCGCAGCACTTCTTGCTTTTGCGCATCTTCAAACAATACATCAACCACACCATCAGGTAGCAGCCAGCTATTGGCAACTTCTGCGGTAAAATTACTGAGATGAAAATTGCTTAAATGTGGCAGATGATTGGGTACGCTACTATCATCAGCATGCTGAGAGGTGGGATTGATTTCAGAACGTGATTGGACGGGTACAGCTGAATAAGAACTGACAGACACAATAAATCCTTGTTTGGCGTATTGCTTACCAAAAAACGCGGCATAGTAAGGTTTTGTTTATGATTACATCAACGATGGCTACTGTATGTTTTTGACACATTTTTAGCACGCAACACCATTGACCCAATTATTTATAAACAAACTAGGTAACCGCAAAAGGGTGAGTAATAAGTATAAGTTAGGATGATAAGACGAGTATCTTTATGCGCTAATTATAGTAAATGATCAGCGCACTTTATGTTTTAGTTTAGCATAGCAACTAGGGTTCGCCTAGTCACAATTCATATCAATACGTTCTATCTAGTCATAAATACTTTATTGCATTATGGCGATTTATTCTTAGCCAAAACGATCGTTTATGATCGCTTTCATCCTCTATTAAATCATGATGAATGATTTGGTTCACATCTTTTTAATAGACCCATGTTACACTAGCCTATGTTTTAGGCTATTAGTAGACAGGCTATAATTATCTCGAGATAAAGTCGATACATTAGTAGCCACGCACAGCTGGTATAATTTTTTGCTTGCTAAAACTGCAGATATTACAGCAAATTTATTCCAGTTCGTTTACCTACAAAAACCACGACTAACAATATACAAACTACGGTAAAAATTTATCAACTCCCATTCTATACAATCACTTAATTTCGGAGACCTTATGTCATCTGACTACCACCCTAACCCTGCTATTAATCAGACCAATGTATTAGGTACTGCTCTTGCCAGCTGCTGCTTTGATCCTATTACTGGCTATTATCGTAATGGTTTTTGTCATACTGGCAATCATGATGTCGGTCAGCATACCGTTTGTGCCAAGATGACCAGTGAATTTCTTAACTTTTCATCAAGTCGCGGTAATGATTTGATTACGCCTTTGCCAGAATATAATTTTCCAGGTCTAAAACCTGGTGACTATTGGTGTATCTGTGCGCTACGCTGGGTTGAAGCACTAGATTTCGATATCGCACCAAAATTGAAGCTAGAAGGTTGCCATGAGAGTTTATTGACGCTGGTCGATATTGAGACTTTAAAACGCTATGCGATATAACATCGACATGGTTTATCGCTGAGCTTTTCTAGGCTGAATTCATTTGGGCCATTTTGAACAAAAAGTAGCCATTTAGATTTTATAAAAGCAATAAGGGAGGGTGTATGGACCGCAATGACGATCTATCAGTCAAGACGAATACCCGCATTACACCTGACTCTAATATTAGTCGCACCTATTCTGATATTAGCGACAGTCATCCCTATCTAAATAGTTATGACAGCTATATCTACGGAGACGTGGATGCCACGGCCGAAGATACCATCGAGACGATGACGGTGTACGATCCTGACTCTGAGCGTTACGAAGACATTGATTTGTCTAGCGATGACGAAGTGGTCAACTGCTATGCTTATTCGCGCAAGACGGGCGAGCAACTGAGCCAAGTAGCGCTCAATGACGTCAGTCGTGCGCTTAGCAATAATGGTCAATTTATCTGGCTCGGACTGTATGATCCCAGTTTAGAGACCATGACTAAAGTCCAAAATGCTTTTGACTTACATGAGCTTGCGATCGAAGATGCGTTTGCTGATCATCAGCGCGCTAAAGTTGAAAACTATGACAATGACATGGTTTTTGTGGTGCTACGTACAGCCAAATTAGAAGACAATATTATCCGCTATGGTACTACTGCCATATTTATGGGTAAAAACTATCTGATTACTATACGTAATGGACCCTCCAACTCCTATGCACCCGTACGTGAACACTGCAATCGTCGCCCTGAAAAGCTACGCATGGGACCCATATTTGTACTACATGCTATTCTCGATTTCATTGTCGATAACTATATGCCAGTCACTGATCGCCTAGGTAGCTATTTGCGCGAGCAAGAGCGCTATGTCTTTAGTTATGAGTTTAATAAAAGCACATTAAAAAACCTATACGAGCTCAAGTCGCAACTGGTAAATATGCGCGCGATTATTTTGCCCGTACAAGACATCTGTAGCTTTTTTATCAACCATAAAAAAAGCGAGTTGGTCTCTGGGTTTTCGCAAGCAGCAAAACCTTACTTTCGTGATGTCAATGACCATCTACTCCACTCTTTAGACGCTATTAATGGTTTGAACGAGATGCTCAGTGTGGTGATGAATACTTATATGGCGATGGTGAACATGGGACAAAACGAAGTGGTACGTAAGCTTGCTGCTTGGGCAGGTATCTTAGCCGTACCGACTGCCATCGCTGGTATTTATGGGATGAACTTTGACTTTATGCCTGAGCTGCATTGGAAGTACTCATACCTTGTGATCATGGGGCTTATTATCGCCTTATGTAGTTATCTATACTATAATTTTAAAAGATTAAAGTGGCTATAGTCTGGCTTGCCAATTTGTCAATTGTTTATAAGTATTTACGAAT